>JBGSVU010000654.1:0-4545 GCA_041752775.1 Pirellulaceae bacterium
GTGCATGACAATTCACTGGAGTCGGTCTGACATGGATGTTGGGCCGATGACAATCCAATCGCTCTCGCTGCCAGTTTGGTATCCTTAGCCCCCCTGGGATCCACGTTGGCCGAGAGCTTTTTTATGCGCTCTCCGGAAAAATCTGTCCGGCAACCAGTCCGCCTCTGCCGGCATCGGCGTGGCCCCTGTACGCGGTACCATGAGTTGCAGACGTCCAGCGTGTCGGGCCAGCCCGACCGGTGATTTTGGCCCCGGAGAAAACAGACTTGAGTCCCGAACAAGACCAGCCCGCCGCGCCACTCGACTGGTTGCAGGCCCGCCTGCAGGAACTGCACACCGACAACCGGATGCGACAGCTGCGCATCCGGGAGAGCCCGCATGTGGGCGGAATGATACAGATGGACGGCCAGCAGATGGTCGATTTCGGATCGAACGACTACCTCGGAATCGCAGCCGATCCACGGCTGGTCGAGGCCGTTCGTCGCGCGGTAAGTGAGCATGGCTGGGGCAGTGGGGCCAGCCCGCTGGTAAGTGGGCATGGGGTTTTGCATGAGAAACTGGAAAGGGAACTGGCGACGTTTGAGGGGACCGAAGCCTGCGTGCTGTTCCCGTCCGGTTTCGCTGCCAATCTGGCCGCCATCACCAGCGTTTGCGGTCCCGGCGATTTGATCCTCAGCGACCGGTTGAATCATGCCAGCATCATCGACGGTTGCAGGCTGTCCCGCGCGACGGTCCGGGTTTACGGACATTGCGATGCCGCAGACCTGCAGCAGCAGTTGCGCGACCGGAACAGTTTCGGGCGTGCCCTGATTGTGACCGACTCGCTGTTCAGCATGGATGGAGATCTGGCTCCCCTCGAAAAACTGGCGGACATCCGCCAGCGTTTCGGCTGCATGTTGATGGTGGACGAAGCCCATGCGACAGGGGTACTGGGCGCGACGGGTCGGGGGTGGGCCGAAGCAGCCGGCGTTGAAGCCGCGATTGATATTCGGGTCGGCACGCTCAGCAAGGCACTCGGGAGTGTGGGCGGATTTGTGTCCGGGTCGCGGCAGCTGACGGAGTGGATCCGCAACCGGGGACGGAGTTACATCTATTCAACAGCGATGCCTGGTGCGGCGGCGGCGGCTGGTCTGGCGGCGCTGCAAATTGTGCGGGACGAACCCGCGCGGAGAAACCGGTTGATGGAGCATGTGGAATCGCTTGGGCTGTTGTTGACAGAGCCGGGTCCTGTTCCCGCAACTGCACGAGCTTCGGCATTCCTCGTTCCAAATTCCCCTGCAACCCAAATCGTGATCGTGATGGCCGGCGCCGGGCAGAGGGCACTGAAGTGGTCCAGCGCATTGCGGGAGCAGGGTTTGTTTGTACCAGCGATTCGTCCACCCACGGTACCTGTCGACCAGAGCCGTCTGCGAATCAGCATCTCGTCGGCCCACACTCCGGAGCAAATCAGGCGGCTGGCCGATGCGATTCAGAAACTTTTTGCGGAAGAATCCGGGCCAGACGAGACCTGTTGAACCGCCTGGCGCGGAAGGTCGGCTGGCCTGAGTCGGGCTCACGACACGCCTCCGGTGTGATAGAATGAGCGGCATCCCGGAAAAAGTCGTTTGACACAAATGGAAATCGGATGAGCAACGTGGAAGACGGAAAAAAATACTGGATCGGATTTGATCTGGGCGGCACCAAGATGCTGGCCGCGGTGATGGATTCCGATTTCCGGATTGTGGGAAGTTGCCGGAAGAAGACCAAAGGCCATGAGGGCATGGCGGCCGGTCTGGAGCGGATCAATCTGGTGATCGCCGCGGCTCTGGAGGATGCAGGGATCACGGCAGGCGAAGTGGGTGGTTTGGGGATTGGTTGTCCGGGTCCGCTGGATTTGAACAAGGGCGTGATTCGCGAAGCACCGAACCTGGGATGGGTCAAGGCACCGGTTCGCAAATCGATATCGGAAAAATTCGGCTTCGATGTTGCGGTTGGCAACGATGTCGATCTGGGTGTGTATGGGGAATACCGGTTTGGTGCGGCCAGGGGCGCCCGCTGTGCGGTCGGTGTTTTTCCGGGGACGGGGATTGGCGGCGGTTGCGTGTTGAATGGCCAGTTGCTGACTGGATCAAACTGCACGGCGATGGAGATCGGTCACCTTCCGGTTTCGTCCGAATCGTCGCTGGACCGGCCAGGCGTCCCGGCCACACTGGAGTCGATTGCGTCACGGCTGGCGATTTCAGCGGCGGCGGCCCAGGCAGTTTTTCGCGGGCAGGCCCCCAACCTGGCGGAGATTGCCGGGACGGACCTCGGCAGCATTCGCAGCGCCCAGCTGGCAAAAGCGATCAGGGCGGGCGACAAAGTCATTGGCGATATAGTTGAATCCGCGGCCCGGCGACTGGCGACCGGCGTGGTTGCCCTGATTCATCTGCTGGCTCCAGACGTGCTGGTATTGGGCGGCGGTTTGGTGGAAGCCATGCCGGAGCTGTATCTGACTGCGGTGACCGAAGAGACGCGGCGGCTGGTCTTGCCATCGATGCGGGACGTCACCAGAATTGTGGCTGCGAAAATGGGGGACCAGGCGGGAGTGATGGGCGCGGCGGCGCTGGCTCACGACCGTTTTTCATCTGCGGTCCAGCAACCTGTGGCCTGACGAGCGGTCGAAAATTTCGATGAACGACGTTCCAGCAGTTTCTTCTTTTCGCCGGGTCGCTGTGATCGACATTGGGGCCTCGTCCGTCCGCATGCAGCTGGCGGAAGTTTTCGACGATGGACGGATCACCAAGCTGGGAGCGTACTCGCAGGCGGTCAGCCTGGGACGTGATTCCTTTTCCAAAGGTGCGATTGCCCGGTCGACGATGGAGGACTGCGTCAACGTCCTGAAGATCTACCGCGAAATTCTCGAAGAGAACCGGATCGATATCGCAAAAAATGTGCGGGTTGTTGCGACCAGCGGGCTGAACGAAGCTTCCAACAGGCTGGCGTTCCAGGACCGCGTCTCGATCGCAACCGGGCTGGAGATCGAGCCCTTTGACGCGGCCGAACTGCATCGGGTGACTTTCCTGGGGCTGCATCCTTTTATGGAAAGGCATCCGGACCTGTTCGACGGTGACATCGCGGTCTGCGAAGTGGGCGGGGGAACAACCGAGTTTCTCTTTCTGAAAAACTGTGACATCCATTTTTTCCGGACGTTTCGCCTCGGATCACTGCGGCTGCGCGGGTCGCTGGAAAGTGCCGACGCCGAACCCGGCCGCATGCAGAAACTGCTTGAGGCACGGATTGATTCCGCAGTCCTGCAAATCCAGCATCTGGTGCATGACAAAACCGCCGGCTACGTCGCGATGGGTGGTGACATCCGATTCGCTGCGTCGCGGATTGCCAGTCAGGTCCAGCCCGACCAGTTGACAGCGATAGAAACGTCGAAACTGGAACGTTTTACCAGCCAGATCCTGCAGTTCGAACCGGAACAGATCGCCGCGCGGTACCGGTTGAGTCTGCCGGAAGCGCAGTCGCTGGGCCCGGCCCTGCTGACGCATACCACGCTGGCCAGACGGTTCGGCACGCCCATGGTGCAAGTCGCGCCGACCAACCTGCGCGACAGTCTGATTCGCGAGTTTTCGCCGTTACCCGGACTGTCACATCCGGTCGATGCCCAGATCGTCCGTTCGGCAGAGATGCTCGGTGCCAAATACGATGTCGATCCGAAGCACGCCACGCAAGTCGCGCAGCTGGCGTGCGCGCTGTTTGAGCAACTGGAACCCCTGCACCGGTTGCCATCCCGGTACCGGATCGTGATTCACCTCGCGGCCCAGCTGAGCGAGGTTGGTTTGTTCGTCAATTCGCGTTCCCATCACAAACATGCCATGTATGTGATCCTCAATTCCGAACTGTTTGGCGTCAGCCGGCAGGACCAGGAACTGATTGCCCTGGTGGTGCGTTACCACCGCCGGGCAACGCCCCAGCCGGGCCACGAGATTTATTCGACCCTTTCGCGGGAAAACCGCATTGCGGTGGCCAAACTGGCTTCGATACTGCGGGTCGCCAAAGCCCTCGACGCCTCGCGGACGCAGCAATTGTCCCTCGCGTCAGTGGAAATCCTGCCCCGCCGCCTGCGGATCACCACCGAAGGCGCGCGGGACGTGAGTTCAGAACAGATCGAACTGAAACAGGATGGCCAGATGTTCGAAGACCTGTTCGGCATCCGGCTGGAACTTGTCCCGGGAGCAATCGCCGAAACCCATGACTGAATCGCTGCGCCGCGCCGAACAACGTTACATCAACCGCGAGCTGAGCTGGCTCGGTTTTGACTCGCGCGTACTGGAACAGGCCCTGAACCGGAACAATCCCCTGCTGGAACGGGTCAAATTCCTGGCGATCAGTGCGCGAAATCTCGATGAATTTTTTCGGGTCCGGATCGGGAGCCTGAAGTTTGCCGACGAACGCGGCAGCCAGAAGACCGGAATCGCGGGAATGACCGTGACGCAGCAGTTGACGGCGATTCGGGGCGAAGTCCGGCAACTGATGCAGCGGCAGTACGACTGCTTTCTGGCTGAATTGATGCCGGAA
>JBGSVU010000655.1:0-2962 GCA_041752775.1 Pirellulaceae bacterium
GGCCGAAAAAATGTCCAAGACCGCTGAAGTTGAACTGGCCTTTGCCCCGCGCAAACACAAACAGGAAGAAGCCGAACTCGACATCACCCCGATGATCGATATTACGTTTCTGTTGCTGTCGTTTTTCGTGGTGGCGTCGAAGATGGACCCCTCGGCTGCTGTCGAGGTCCCCAAGGCCCAGTATGGAGTCACCGTTTCTGAAAAGAACTGTGTCGTCGTGATTGTGATCGAGGGGGCCACGCCCGACGAAGCCAAAATTTTCAGGGGTCGTTCCACCGATGAGAAAGACCGTTTCCCGGATGCCGATCCGGTTCAGATGGAGGAGGCGATCGGTTTGTACGTCGAAGGCGAATTGTCCAAACGCCCCAACGTCGAAGGGATTTTGGTCAAGGCGGCCGGATCGGTCAAAACCGGCACGGTGGAAATGGTCAAACGGGGAGTCTTCAATTCCGAAATGGCCAAGGACCAGCCGCTCTATGTCGGAGTGGAAGATTCCAATTAGGTGACACCCGCTTTCAGGAGCAGAGAACCATGACGAGCAGGAAAAAACCGGACAACGACAGCGGAGTTTTCGGACTGGAAAAACCTACGGGCGAAGTCGGACCGGTCAAATCGGCGCTGGCTTCTGCTCCGGCAGAACTGCCCCGCCATCCCGAAAACATTCCGGACGATCCGTCACTCCGCCTGGGCGGATGGAAAGGCCTGGAGGAAGACGACGGTGACGATGGCGATGATGATGACAAGGTCAGTTTTGGCGGCGGTCAGTTCCGCAGCGAAGGCGACCTGGACATGACGCCGATGGTCGACGTGACGTTTCTGTTGCTGATTTTCTTTATGGTGACGGCTTCGTTTTCGCTGATGCGGTCCCTGCAGCAGCCGCCGCCGGACACGGAACAGCCCAGCACAACGGTTGTGGAGCCGGACGAAGAAGACAACAAGGATTACGTCGAAGTCTTTATTGACCAGAACAATTCCTTTTTTGTCACCAACCGGGGTGAAGAGGAAATCGAAGCACCCAGCGAAACGGAAATGCGGGCCCTCGTCCGCAACGCCAAAAATGACTTTGGTACCGAAAAACTGCTCGTCACGGCTCACGTCGATTCGATGCATTCCAAGTACGTTGCCGTCTGGGATGCCGGACGCGCCGCCGGGATGACTGAAATCAAAAGTCGCACGACCGAAGAAGAGTATTGAAGAAGGGCAACGTGTCGGGCCGCCGAGTCAGTCCGCTATCCGGTTGACCTGCCCTGTGATCGAGCCCCTCTGAATTAGCCCTGTGAATTAGCCCTGTGAATTTGTCGAAACCGAACACGTTCCGCGACCCGATTACGGAACCCTGAGGAAAACTGATGTCCGCCAGCGAACTGCTCGCAAAAATTGTTCAGGCCAGAATTCTTGACGAAAAGACGCTTGATCGTCTGCGCCGTCAGGTCGATGACCCCGACAAGAACGTCAAACCGAAATCAATCGTCAAATATCTGCTGGACAAGGGTTTTATCGACCAGCAACAGAGCCAGGACTTGCTGTCCGGCAAGACACTGGTTCCGAAACTGGTGGTGGACGACCAGTTTGAAGAAGTCGTTCCGGCCAAAAAAGACTATGACACGGACGACCTGACCAACGTGGTCGGCAGTCTGGCTCAACCTCCGGCAGTCGCACCCACCGTCGCGGATGACGACGGGATTGAGGGGCTGGGTGACGACGATGACGCTGGCGATGCCGTGAAAGGATCTGCCGGAACCCGGGGTGCGTCGGGAAAACCGTCCCGCCGCGCGCTGGAACAGACGCAGGAGATGAACGAAGAAGAACTGGAAGAACTGGACGAGCCACCGGTCAGTTCCCGGAAAAAACGGAGTCAGGACAAACGGAGTGGCGAAAAAAAATCACGCCGCCCCGCCCGTGTTCCGGCCGAAGATCTCGATGACGGGTTCGACGATCCGGCCGCCAACGCATTTGATTCCGCGACAGTCGAAACGCCCAAAAAAACCTACACCGGAAAAATGGACACCAGCGACCAGTGGAACACGCGCTGGTTGTGGACCGGTTTTGCGGTGCTGGCAGCGCTGTTGATCGGTGCCGGGGTGCTGTGGCTGGGGACGATGCAGGTCGATGCGGACAAATTGCTAGGGGAAGCGGAAAAAAGTTTCACCGGCGGGGCCTATGGCGATGCCGGTGACCTGTTCGACGAGTTTGCCCAGAAATTTTCCAAGCATGACAAGGCCAGTTTTGCCCGGGTCCGCGCGGTCAATTCCAAGATCCGCTTTTCGTACAACCAGAACGACAATCGGACGGCCTATCGGGTCGCGAAGGAATTGTTGCCGACGGTGGTGGAAGAACCGAACATGAACGACGATTTGCGGCCCGACCTCGGTGTGATGCTGCCCGCGATTGCCAACTGGTTCTCCGAACAGCCACTCAAGGAAAAGGATGTGGCCAAAGTCGGCGAGCGGCTGAAGGAAGCCGAAGAAGTCTTCGCCGACCTGATCGGCACTCCGGTTTACCTGACGCAGATTCACCGCAACGCACCGCGCGCCTCGGAGCTGATTTCAGCGGCTGAAAACAACATCAAGACGGCCAAGGGGATTCTGAAAAAGGAAGAGGATTACGGTATTGTCTCGGCCAAAATCAAACAGCTGACAGAGGCGGGCCAGACCGACCAGGCTTTTGCCGAATTCACCCGCATCGTGCGGACCTATCCCGACCTTGGGGCCCGGGCCGAGTTGCGCGAAACGATGGCTGCCGTCAGCAAACGCGAGATTGGGCTGGTCAAGCCCTCTGCGATCGAAATCGAAGTGAGCGCAGGCGGATTGCCGACTCCGGTCACCCGGCAGGTGCTGGTCGGATCGACTGTTGGGACACCGATCGACGGCATGCGGGGCGAAGTCCTGCCGGTGCTGGCCGAAGGTTCGGTTTACGGCATCGACGCCGGTTCGGGCCAGCTGATGTGGCGGCATTTTGTCGG
>JBGSVU010000656.1:0-1795 GCA_041752775.1 Pirellulaceae bacterium
ACCGGCCATTGGCGGAAATTGATTTCCCAGAAAACCTGTGTATCCAGTCCATGATCCTGGGCTATTTGTCTGCAACCCAGTCGGGATCGATCTCATAGGTCAGCAGGTGCTGCCAGGGGAGTTTGTCGAAGGAGCTTTTCAGCCGAAATCCGTTGGCTTTCATTTCACGATCGACCTGGTCGCGGCTCATTTTGTGCAGCGGTTTGATCGGAACCTTGGGGTCTTCGGCCCGATACTCAACCAGCACTGCCACGCCGCCCCCGGAGAGACTGCGACGAATTGCGGCCAGCATCAGTTGCGGATGGGAAAACTCGTGGTAAACATCGACCATCAAGACCAGATCGACAGTTCCTTTCGGCAGATGCGGATCCCATTCCGATCCGAGAATGGGGGAAATGTTGTGAACACCTGCCGATTCCATCCGGTCACGCAACATGACCAGCATTTCCGGCTGGATATCAACACCCAGCACCTGGCCGTCCTCGCCCACCAGTTGCGCGATCGGAAGCGTGTGAAATCCGTTTCCACACCCCATGTCGCAAACGGTCATTCCGCGACGCAGGCCGAGATTGGTCAACATCAGCGAACAGCGCTCTTCCCGTTCACGTTCATCGCGAATCAGCCATTCGGCCCCGGCGTAGTGCATCGTCTGGGCCACGGGGCGGCCGAGATACTCGGTAACCGGTTCCGGTGGTTCGACCCTTTCCTGGCCGGACAACTGGTCGGGTGATCCGGACTCTGCAGACTGCCACGCGGACGCAGCACAAGTTGTCGGAACGGAACCGGCGATCAGGATCCATGCCAAACCCAATGTCCAGCAGAATGATTCAGTCTTCATTGTCCATCTCCTGATCCAGAATTGAATTGGCGCCGGTTACGCCTGCGAACTGGCGACTCGCCAGCGTCCGCTGAACATCCACACCATGGCAGCCGAAAGCGCCGTGAGCAATCCGAACGTTGTCAACAAATAGGCTGTGAAATGCCGGAGATCCCTGAACCAGTAACCCCAGAATGACCCGGGCGACCCGGCCGGAGCCCGGCGCCAGTATTCCTCAAAAACTCCATCCGATGAATTTCCGACAAATATCGGCAGCTCATGCGCGGCCGCAAACGGGCTGGCAACCGTGGTCCACCAGGTGAAATCGGCTCCCGTCGTTCCCGCAAACCAGTTCTGGCCAAAGAAATTGATGGCAACCGGAGCGAGAAACAGAAAAATGATCACCACATAGGTCGCCATCAGTGAGGTGCTGGTTTTGCGAAACAGGCAGGAGCAAAACAGCGCCAGGCTGGCGGTTGTGGCGCACGTTAAAAACACAATCAGAAACCAGGCCAGCAGCGCCGGAAAATTCCTCATCAGTTCCGATGTGGTAAACAGCGCCAGAATAACGGGCCACATCAAAAAACCAGTCAACACTCCCGACACGCGGAAGCCAGACAGCAACTTGCCCCACAAAATCTGCCACGGTGTGATCGTCGTCGTCAGTAGCAGGTCCAGCGTCTGGCGTTCGCGCTCGCTGGTCATGCTGCCCGCAGAAAAAACCGGGCCGACCAGCACATTGAACAGAATCACATAACAGATGTACCAGGGCGACAACTGGGGCCAGACGTACAGACAGACCGCCATCGGGATGATCGCCAGAATCATGCTGATCTGAATTGCCATCCGCAACATGAGCGTGCCCTGACCGAAAATCTCGCTCCGCATTTCCTTGTCGTATACGGGATTCGTGCCATCGTTCATCAGCGTTGCGCGGATCGGCGGTGCGAACAGCCGGTCGGGAAACTGGTCGCGCTG
>JBGSVU010000657.1:0-1716 GCA_041752775.1 Pirellulaceae bacterium
TCGATGGCTGCCAGGCTGCCGGAGACCACAATATTTCCGGGGCAGAGCAAATTGGCAATCTGCAGGACTTCACCTTCCCTGCGGTTTTCTTCGCACAGTTTTGCCAGTGGTTCGCGATCCATTCCCAACACGCTGAGCATCCCGCTGGGTGTGGCGTCGGCCGCGTCCTGCATTGCTCGTCCACGCTCCTGGACGACTCGCAGGCCCGTTTCAAAATCCATGGCACCCGCGAACACCAGCGCCGTGTATTCCCCCAGACTCAATCCGGCAGCTGCCTGGCAGTTGGCGACGACATCGGGATGGTCGGCCCGAAGTTTTTCCAGGGCCGCCAGTCCGCATACGAACAATGCGGGCTGGCTGTAAACGGTGCTGTCCAGTTTTTCCGCCGGACCACGGAAGCAGATATCGGCCAGATCGTAACCAAGAATCTCCGCCGCCCGTTCAAAAAGTGTCCGGGCCGCGGGCAGTTCCGCGACAACGGACTGCCCCATACCTACCGTTTGGGCTCCCTGACCTGGAAACAAAAAAGCAACTTTTGACAAAACGGCGCCCCTTCAAAATGACTGGCAACTGGAATCTGGATTTCGCACCCAAAAGTATACCAGGCCGCGACGCCCAGGTTGAAGGCCACAGTGCAGAAGGCCACAGTGCAGAAGGCCGCGAAAATGAAATCGAAGTCGCAAAATTCCTGATGGCAGGATAAAAACGCTTCCGCCGGATTTATTCCGGCGGAGCGAACAACTGGCAGCTACAGACCAACCTCAATCACCAGCCCCCGCACGCTTCCGCCGGATTCATTCCGGCGGAGCGAACAACAGGCAGCTACCCGATTCATGCAATTGCAGCATCCGCTCTCCGTCCGGTTTATCCGGGCGGAAGCCGCGTTCCCCCCGCACGCTTCCGCCGGATTCATTCCGGCGGAGCGAACAACTGGCGGCTACCCGATTCCCGAAATTGCAGCTTCCGCTCTCCGTCCGGTTTATCCGGGCGGGAGCCCCGTTCCCCCCGCCATTCTCATCCCCCTGACCGGTTCCATATCGCCCCGCGATCATAAGGCCCAAAGGTCCCGGCATAATAGCTGAATCGGAAAATCGGCTTCATTCCCTGGGACCAGGCCATATTGTTCATCAGGGCCAGTGCAACCTTTTCGGGCGAATCATTGACTCCCGCGCCGACCAGCAGATGCAAGTGATTGGTCAGCAATCCAATCCGGGCCAAAAGCCAACGATACTTGTCGCAAGTCGCGATCGCCATTTTGCGAAACTGGTCCAGCACGGCAGGCCGAATTTCAACTCCTCCCGGTTCCAGTTCGATCACAATCTGCAACGAGTGAAGGAACTCGCCATAATTGCTGCGCCGGATTGCGGCCAGATCGACAGAAGGGTCGTAAAACTGAAGCCTTTCGATAGTGGCCTGAACTTTTTCATCGGCCATGAGATGTCGTCTGGGCTGACTGGCAACGTACGTGTTAATAACTTCGCTGTTTGCAGTACCTGTCGAAGTGATCCGGTAATTCCTTCTGAACTCAAGGCGGCGTTCCGGGCGGTTCAAGCATTGCCATCGCGCTTTAACAGACCGGACGATTTCGGATGGAGTCGTCGCTTGTTTGGTGCTTAGGAAAAACATCGCCGTGTTGGGTTCCCGAAAAAAATACTGACGGATCCGGAGACCGTCTTTGGCGATTTCGGCACGAAGGGCTTCGATTTGATCGGCGGG
>JBGSVU010000658.1:0-2690 GCA_041752775.1 Pirellulaceae bacterium
CATGACTAACAGGAACTGGATCCGGTAAATGGAATTCATCAGCATTCACAGTTGGCAAAAGGACGAGTGAAAAAAAGGGAGCCAGACGCCCCGATCCGAAATCGCCTCGTTAACGCCTCGTTTCAGAATCTGGGAATAGGCCAGTCCAACAACGAGCATCGAGGCCGAATTAACGACTGTCGGGTTCGGCATCATCGATAACCGGCAAAATACCGGCCAGACCACAAACGATTTTAGTGGTCTTCCATTTCAGGTCCAGGTTCTGGCAACCAAAAGCTGAACAGAAATCCCACCAGGCAGTAACAACCTGCAACAATCGCGCCAACGTAGGCGATTTTCGCCGGATCAGCGGGTGTCGATGCGGCAAAGGTCAGAGTCAACCAGGCCGCCGCCGTACCTATTATCCGGCCTCCAATATTGGCGGCAAAACTTTCGCCCGTCCCCCGCAGATGAAGTGGGAATACACGGGGAATATAATTCCCCCAAAAGCTGAATTGTCCAACCACCAGTATCCCGGCAACGAATATCCCGGCCTTGACCCACAGCAGCGAGCCCTCGGTGTTCAATGCACCACTAATCCAGAAAAAAATCAGTGGAACAACAATCAGTGCAGGAAACTGGAATATTCGCAACAGATTGCCACGGTGGACAATTCGTAATGCCAGAAAAGCCAGAATCAGTCTGCCGACCAACCCGCCTACCTCCTGCCATATGGTGACTCGCCCAACGGCTTCGTCCCGGGCACTGCCGCGAACAGCTCCAATCTGGGGTGGCGTCATGGGTTTGCCAGCGGCGAGGGCTTTTTCCTGGGCATTCGCCACGGCCGCATCCATGTCAGCACGGACCGACACATGCTCGGGAACAATTTGCGACAGCTGCTGAATAGCGCCAAACGCCATGCCATAACTGGCCGCAAAAACAATCGTGGTCACGATCGTTGTTCTCGCCAGCCCGCCCTGAAACAACGCCAGAATGCTGGGGCGTTCCAGCGTCCCTGCCCGTTTCTTTTCCAGCCACTTCGGCGATTCAGGCAGAAAAGGGCGAATCAGAATCAGTGGCAGCGCCGGAATCACGCCCGAAATCAGCATGTAACGCCAAGCCTCATGGCCTCCCCGAATCTCCGGCAGACGCGGTGCGATCAGGGCTATCAGCGTAAACACGATGCCCACCAGCAAACCACCAACGGAGGAAAATGCCTGGGTATAACCCAAGGCGCGTTCCCGTTGACGCGGATCGTCAAAAACTTCCGCGACCCACGCTACGGCCGCCACAAACTCAACACAGACTCCGGTAAATACAAGGCAGCGCAGAACCAGCAACTGCCCCACCGTCGTCACAAAACCACTCGCCGCTGCGGCCACCGCGTACAACAGGATGCTCCATGTCAGGATCCTGCGGCGGCCCAACAGGTCCGTCAAATAACCGCCCAACATCCCAAAAATGCCACCCACCAGTGCGGGCAGAAAAAACAGTGCCCTCGCCCAGGCCACATACGCCGGAGATCCCGGCGCATAGACAAGCGCTCCCTCTGCCGTTCGACCACCCAGTTCCGCCAAAGCCGGCTTGAGAATGGCTGGCAACATCAACAATTCGTAAATGTCAAATGCAAAGCCGATGGCAGCCATGACGCAAATCAGCCACTGCGTCGTCGACAATCCTCGCGTCTCATTACCGGATATCATCAATGCCCTGCTGTCGTGTCAAAACCCCTGAACCCGGAATCCCATACCCCGTTCAAAACATTGTAAACGCTTTTCCAGGGTCGCGGTGGTGGTCGAAATGCCCGTACAAGGTAAGGGTTCCCGATTCAAACGCTCAATCGACCTGACATCCCGGCGCAATATCCGACATCCGCGCGATGCCTTCGATGATCCGCTGAAAGACTTCATCCTGCGTCCCCACGCCATCGACCGCCAGGAGTTTGTCGCGCTGTTCATACCATCCGCGCAGCGGTGCCGTGATCTGGTCGTAGAGGTCCAGACGGTGCGCGATGGCTTCCGGGCGGTCTTCGGGGCGCGGATTTTCCATTTCATCAAACCGGTTGCACAGCCGCCGCATCAATTCCTCGCGGGCCACGCGCAACTCGACAACCGCATTGAGCGTTCGGGACTGTTCCTGGCAAATCCGTTCCAGAGCTTCAGCCTGGGGAATTGAGCGGGGAAATCCGTCCAGCAGGAAGCCGCGTTTGCAGTCGGGGGAGAGAATACGCTCGCGCACCACTTCGACCATCAGGTCGTCGCCCACCAGTCCGCCCCTGTCCATGATCGGACTCACCAACCTGCCGAGTTCCGTCCCCTCGGCCTTGGCCTTGCGCAGAATCACACCGGTGGAAAGGTGCGGAATGCAATAATACTGGCAGAGCCGTTTGCTCTGGGTACCCTTGCCCGCGCCGGGCGGACCGACAAACACGAGCAGTTTTGACTTGGCCACTGTGCGAACACCTTTTTCGCGGGATAAGGAAAAGAAATTTCCGGTCCCGTCGATTTATTCGAGCAGCCCGGTGTAATTTCGCATCACCAAATGGCTGTCGATTTTCTGCACGAGATCGAAAGCCACGCTGACAGCAATCAGCAAACCTGTACCACCATAGAAACTGGCTACGGTGTAATCAACCCCCATCCAGGATGAGACAACGGTGGGAACTACCGCCACTACGGCCAAAAAGCCCGCACCGACATAGGTAATCCGCT
>JBGSVU010000659.1:0-9063 GCA_041752775.1 Pirellulaceae bacterium
GCACTAAACGGCTCGACCGTCCCGGGGCAGACAACGGTCCGGGGGTAGTACCTTGTGACGATGGACAGGTTACAATTGAACGCGTTCCTCAGGCAGCCCTCGATTGCTGTTATAACGGCGATCCTGATGTGCCCGCCACGAATTCCGGTTTTGAGTTTTCATGATATTTCAGGTGATTTAAGTGAGCACACTAATTCGGCGCGAAACAGATGGCGTGGAAATCGCCTATTTTCAGGACACGCGAATCATTGACGAATCGCGGATCGAGGCGTTGGGCAAAGAGCTGTCGGATCTGGCCGGCAATCCCCAACAGAACAAAGTCGTCCTGAACTTTCAGAATGTCGGTTTCATGTCATCGGCGATGCTGGGCAAGCTGGTATTGTTTGGCAAGAAATGCAAAGAATCGCAGATCGCCCTGCGTCTGTGTGGGATCAATGACAATATCGAAAAAGTATTCAAGCTGATGAAGCTGGAAAAGATCTTTGCGATCGACAAGGATGAAGATACCTCGATCAAGAAACTGAACAGCAAAGGCTGGTTTGGTTAATGCCTTCGACCGCCTGGGTTTCGATTCGATCGCCAGCGAAACTGAATCTTTTTCTGGACGTACTCGGGCGGCGGCCGGACGGCTATCACGATTTGGTCACGCTGATGACCTGTGTTTCGCTGTCGGACCGGCTCTGGTTTCGGGTGACGGAGGAAAATGGGCCCGCGAGAGTGTCCGGCCCGGGGACGCCCGATTCTCCAGCGGCTTTACTGACCGGTGAAACGGTTTTTACCCCATCGTCGGGTGTTTCAAACTCGCGTCAGCATTCCGGATCGGGAACAATGGAGTGGCCAAACAATCTGGTCTTCCGGGCGCTGGATCTGTTGCGGCAGGCGTCGGGTACCGCGGCCGGGATGGACGTTCGGCTGGTGAAGTGCATTCCGCTGCAGGCTGGTTTGGGCGGCGGCAGCAGCAACGCTGCGACCGCGTTGATAGTGGCGAATCGCCTGTGGGGACTGAACTGGCCGGTGGAAAAACTGGCTCCGCTGGCGGCTGCGATTGGCAGTGACGTACCTTTTTTCCTTTATACGGGGATGGCGGTTTGTCGGGGGCGGGGCGAGAGAATTGACGCAAGGTCATGTTGGTCGGGAACCTGGGTTGTGATAGGTTGTCCGCCCGAGGGTCTGGCAACGGCAAAGGTTTTCGGTGAATGGTCCGGTGCCTCTGCCGGTCAGGATGTGGGAGCGGCGGAAACGGCCGTCAGGCGACGGGATTTGCCAGGGTTGGGGCGGGCACTGTTTAACGGCCTGGAAGCTGCGGCGTCGCGGATTTCCGGCTGGCCGGCACGGTTTCGCCGGGAGTTTGACCGGTTGGGATGCCTGGGGCACCAGTTAACCGGGAGTGGTTCCTGTTATTTTGGGCTGTTTTCGCATCGAGAGGTGGCGGCGCGGAGCGCAAACCTGTTACGATTGCGGATGCCAGCCGCACGATTTTTTCTCTGCCAGACTTCGCCGGGTCCGGGCAGTAATGGATTTGGCCGTTCGGATACTGATCCATGACGAATCAGCCCAACGGTAACTGGAGCAACGGTGATGGAGATTACAGAAGTCCGCATCAAATTGATGGAGTCGGGCGAAGACCGTTTGCGGGCGTTTTGTAGCGTCACGTTTGACACCTGCTTCGTCGTGCGCGACCTGAAAATAATTGATGGCAACACCGGGCTGTTTATTGCAATGCCCAGCCGCAAGTTGACGTTTCACTGTCCGCGGTGCCGGATCAAGAATCACTTGCGCAGCCGCTACTGCAACAACTGTGGCACGCGTTTGCCCCATTCGCGGGTTGAATCGGGTCCGGATGGACGTGGCAAACTGTATGCCGACGTTGCCCATCCGATCAACGCGGAGAGTCGTGAATTGATTCAGAACCGGATTGTGGAAGAGTACCAGGCCGAACTGGAACGCGCCAAATTGCCGGGGTACCGCTCACGATATGATGATGAGTATGAGAGCAGTCCGTCGTCGCCGGAAACGGACCCTACCCGGACGGAAGCGCGAATCGACTCCGGGGCCGAACGTCCTGCGCCGCACCGGACGGAACCTGACCGGGCTTCGCGTATGACCCCGCGCGAAGCGGACTGATCCTGGCGCTGAGAATGGGGGGCGCTGAAAATGGGTGGCGCGGCCCGATGCAGGTGTTTTTAAGATGCACTTTTGCATCAGTCACTGTTTTTGGGTAACCCGACGCGTCAGCGAGGGCTGGCCCAAACCGGTTTTCTCTCGCTGACGCGCCGGTTTGCCAGAAAACGCGACTTCATAACGCCGGTGCGGCAGGGCCTGGCATCCGCCCGCGAAACCGTTTTAACCGGGATAACCCGACTAGGCCGAATGGCCCGGTGGATTAGATTGGCCGGATGGTCGCAGCAATCGCGAATGACCCAAGGTTTTGGCGGGAGAAACGCCGATTTGACGGGAAAAGGCTCACGGCATAATATTCGCGGTAACCGGGTCTTTTGACTATACTCGCATTTGGCCACGACCATTTTTTGCACCTGTCCCGCCGGACTTTCCGGCGTCAGGTTGGCTCGGATAAACTCCCAAAAAACCAGTAAAAACCAATGCGCAATCGAATCTCAATACCGGTATGCCTGTTCTGGATCACCTTGCTGTCGGTATCTGGCGGAATCGCGGTCGCCCAGGATTTTTTGCGTGAGCCCAAACCGCTGGCTCCCGGCGTGTTGATGGTCGTGCCTGCCGAACTGGACGTTCGCGACAGTTTTACGTTGCCGATGAAATTGCCCGACATCTCGCCTGAGACTTATCAGGGTTACATCACGCCGACCTCGCGGACGCTGTTGGGACAAACGACCAACGTGGTGCTGTTCCGGGATGTCTGGCAACTGGAATTTGCCACGACTGGACTGCGACAGATCAAGTTGCGTTACCGGATGCCGGACGGACAGACGATGGACCGGCATTTCTGGTACATGGTTTACCGGGTTCGCGATTTTGGAAAAAGCATCAGCTATGAGGATGTGGATGAGACGTCCCAGAACGCGTTTGAGTTCATTCGCAAGGAGTTGCAGCAGGACGCGGCCAAAACCAACCCTGCGCTGCGTGCAGACAAATTTATGCCGCGTTTCACGCTGGAAGGATGGACCGAAGACAACGAGGGAAACGCCGAGCTGAAAACCTGGCGCGACCAGTATTTGCCCGAAGTCGCCCGCCAGATCCAGAAAGTCGAAGACCCGAATGTGCGTCTGTACGACCAGCAGGAAATGGTCTCCGTCGAGATCCCCCTGGCGGAAAACGATACCGATCCAGGCGTCTGGGGTGTCGCGATCTGGGAAGGAGTCGATCCCACGCTGGATTACGTTTCGGTGTTTGTTCGCGGGCTGACCAATGCCTGGCGGATTGACCCGGCCTCGCGCTACAACACCAAAGCCGATGATATTTCGATTTTGCACAAGACGCTGCAGATGAATTTCTGGCGTCCGGGCGATTCCGTGGTGCAGGAACGGGATATGGTGCAGTACGGCATTCCGCTGGTCGACGATCCTGCGGAACAGGTTCTGATCTGCCGCCGGTACCGCTTGCCGGGCCCGGAGTTGAACGTTTATCTGAAAAACGATGCCGGGCAATCGATTTTCGTTTGCGGTGTCGACGGCGAAGTCAGCCTGGCTGATTTCACCTCGCCCCTGGTGACCGAGCTGAACGGTGGCGCGGTCCCTGAGGCCCTGGTGCAGTGCATGGCGGCGGCGGGACTGACTGCGGACGGTGCTGCGGTCAAAACCGAGGTCAACGGCCTGTGGTGGACCCTGGAAGCGGCCGGGGCGGACGGCCCGCAACAGCTGATGATCCGTCTACAGCCCAAATTCTGGGAAAAAAAGGACGATGGCATCCGGTTTATCGGAACCCTTGAAAATTTCTGGATTTATCGCTAGATTTTGGGATGGATTCGGGGTATTCCCGTCCTTTTAACCAACGCTTCATTCCCAACACCCCGAAAACCCAACCGAACAATGGCACACAAGAAAGGTCAAGGCTCCAGCCGCAACGGACGCGATTCCAATGCTCAACGTCGCGGAGTCAAACATTTTGGTGGCGAACAGGTGATCGCCGGTAATATTCTGATCCGCCAGTGCGGCACCAAATTCCACGCCGGGCGTGGCGTCGGGCAGGGCCGCGACTACACCCTGTTCGCACTGGTTGATGGCAAAGTCATGTTTGACCAGGAAGGCCGCCGCATCAACGTGGTCAGCGCCTGATTTTCAGATAACAGAGGAATGCGATCCGTCTGGATCGCTTTCGCACTTTCGCCAATGCAACAGGATGCCCCAGCGCGGGCATCCTTTTTGTTTGGCCCGTCGCAGAAATTGACAAAGCAGCAACTTTTTTATTCCCGGCTCTGACCAGCCTTTTTCCCGTCAGGGGTCGCCCACGCGAATTTCCTTCCATGTTTGTCGATCGTGTCGAAATCGAAGTGCGCGCCGGTGATGGTGGCGATGGCTGCATGAGCTTTCGTCGCGAAAAATACAAACCGCTTGGTGGACCTGACGGCGGCAACGGTGGCGACGGCGGCAGCATCACCATCGAAGCCCGCGACGGGATCGACAGCCTGGCTGCCCTCGCCCACCAGAAACTGTGGCGCGCCGAAAGAGGCGTGCACGGCAAAGGCTCGGACCGCCACGGGAAAAAAGGCGCCGACCTGTTGATCCTCGTCCCCACCGGCACCCTCGTGATCGATGCAGCGGGCGGTTTCGTCCTGCGCGACCTCGCCCACAGCGGTGACCTGGTCGTGGCCGCCGCCGGTGGTCGCGGCGGACGCGGCAATGCCAATTTCAAATCGTCGACGAATCAGGCTCCCCGTCGAACCACCGAAGGCGTCAAGGGTGAACAGCGGCGGCTGGTCCTCGAGCTGAAAATGATTGCCGATGTCGGCATCGTCGGAAAACCCAATGCCGGCAAGAGCACGCTGCTCAGCCGCATGTCACGGGCCCGTCCCGAAATCGCAGACTATCCTTTCACAACCCGCTATCCCAATCTGGGGATCGTTCAGGTCAATCTCGACCGCTCTTTCGTGATGGCCGACATTCCTGGGTTGATCGAAGGCGCCCACCAGGGGGTCGGACTGGGACACGATTTCCTGCGCCATGTGGAACGCTGCGGTGTCCTCGTGCACCTGGTCGAATCTCTCCCCGTGGATGAAACCGACCCGGTCGACAACTGGCAGGCAACCCGCCACGAACTGAAAGAGTACGATATCAACCTCGCTGATCGTCCGGAAATTCTTGTGCTGTCCAAATCCGAACTGCCCGGCGCCGAACAGACCCGGTTGCGTCTGGAAGCGGCGGCCGAAAAACCCGTTCTCGCGATTTCCGCCGTCACGGGCCAGGGCATTCCAGAATTGACCCGCGCGATCGCGGCTGTGCTGGACCAGCAAAAACAGGCGGGAACCAAGCCTCCGCTGCGTGAATCCAATCTGAAATGATGATCTGTGCTGATATCGGAAACAGCGGTACCAAATTCGCCGCGTACCCGGACAACTGC
Source organism: Pirellulaceae bacterium (assembly GCA_041752775.1). Taxonomy (GTDB): domain Bacteria; phylum Planctomycetota; class Planctomycetia; order Pirellulales; family Pirellulaceae; genus BJ22. The sequence continues at coordinate 5,533 of JBGSVU010000659.1, forward strand.
CCGGCCGTTGACGCCAACGACCCTCCGGTCCCGCTCTGGACAGCGCGAGTCGCAACCCTCACCCCGTCACAGCCTTTTCCGCGACCCCTTCCAGCTCTGGCCAACCGGTGGGTGGTGGCCAGCGTCGATTCGCACCGACAGGCTGCATTGCGCGCCTGGATCGAACAGAATCGGCCAGCGGACAGACTGCAGTTGCTTTCACACCGCGACATCCCTTTGCAGCTGGCCGTGGATCAACCCGAGCGCACCGGTATCGACAGAATGGTCGCAGCGACAGCCGCCTGGAATCGGACCGGCAGGAAAATGTCGCTGATTGTCGTCGATGCCGGAACCGCGGTAACGGTTGACCTCGTTGAGTTTCCGGGCGTCTTTCGTGGGGGGAACATTTTTCCTGGGGCGGAGGCCTGTTTTGGTGCGTTGGGCGGTGCGACGGATCAGTTGCCCGCGCTGCAGGACGACGGCAGGTTTCCGGACGAACCCCTCGGATCGGCTACCGAATCAGCCATTCGCAGCGGTGTCTACCGGATGCAGGCCGGAGCGGTTCGCTTTCTGGTGGAACAGTTGCAACAGCGTTTTGAAGTCTCCAGCCAGGAAGTCATCGTCACGGGGGGCGCGATTCTGGCGATCCGCAAATTGTTGCCCGCGGAGTGGACGTTTTCACCCGGTCTGGTACTTGATGGAATTCGGCACCTTGCCTGCCTGAAGCGATGAACGCATCCGACTCTGCCAACCGGTTTTGCCATTTGACCGCACGGGGGCCTGCCGCGATCGCAGTAACGGTTCTCTATGGACCGGAAGCCGAAGCTTTGGTCCGGATTTTTTTCCGGGCCCGCTCACAAGTTCGACCGTGGCCGTTGGGGGCGTTCCGTTATGGACACTGGCGTTCAGGTGAGGGCGATTCTTCGCTGCCGGGTGAAGACCTGCTGGTTCTGAAAAAACAGGATGACGAGTTCGAGATTCATTCGCATGGCGGGCCGATGGCCATCCAGCGAATCGCCGATGATCTGCAGGGCGCTGGTGCGGCCGGGATATCCTGGCAGGGCTTTTTTCTCGAGCGGTTGCCCTGGTTTCTGGCATGGCCCGCGATTCTGGCCACCTCGGCGACGACGCTCCGCACGGCGATCCGGTTGCAGCAACAGCGGCAGGCCTGGTCGAAACTGGCCGGGCACATTCGGGGGCACGGAGAATCCTCGTCACTCGCGGGCATTACAACACTGCTGGAAGAAACCTGGGCGCGAAAAACATGTGCGCCGTTTCTGACATTGCCCCGCACGATTGCAATCTTCGGTCCGCCCAACGCAGGCAAGAGCAGCCTGTTGAATGCCCTGGCCGGGTTCAGCCGGAGCATCGTCCACGAAACTGCCGGTACGACTCGTGACGTGGTGGCCCTTGAAACGGCCCTTGATGGTTGGCCAGTGCAGTTGCTGGACACCGCCGGTATTCGCACGGCTGCGGAACCGCTGGAATCTGCAGGGATCCGGAAGGCGGGGGAATCCGTCGCGCAGGCTGATTGGCGAATTCTGCTGCTGGACAGTGCGGATCCGCCGGATGAAAAGGAACGGGACCGATTTTTTTCCTGGCATCCCCAGCTGGTGGTTTGGAACAAGTCCGATCTGGGACAGCCGGTGTTGCAACAGGAAAACGAACTGGTCATTTCCGTGCTGCAAAACCGGAATCTGGACCTGTTGTTGGAGCGGATCGCCGGACTGCTGGCCGTACCGGACCTGCCTTCACCGGAATTGCCGATTCCCCTGAATTCCGAAATGGAGCGGCAACTGCTTTTGGCGACTGAGCTCGCGAAAAACGGATCGCACCGGGAACTCGTGAAGGTCTTTTCGGGTTGAACCCGGCCGGTGCGAGAACACTTCCAACCGTGAATCGTTTCTACAGCAGTCCGCGGGCCTTGATCTCGAGGTAGCGGTTGACCAGTGGCGCGGTCAATTTATCTGGCCAGGTGTCGAGGGTCAGGACTCCCCGGTTAGTCAGACGGCTGATCGCCTGTTCACGCCATTCAATGATTCGCAGCGCCGCCCCGGCTATGGCCTGGCGCTGCAGCAGGACATCATTGGCATCGTGCCCGGCGCCGGCGATCGCCAGGTTTTCGGGGCGGGCATGTTCATACAGCTCGTGGTCACGCAGAAAAACCGCCAAAGGCAGGTGTTTGCCGGCCTGAATCGTCAGGTATTCCTGAACGATCGTGGCGTTGATGTCATCAATCACATTGGTCACCAGAATCACCAGCGAGCGTTTGCGGATCTTCTGGTCCAGATAGAGAAAGGCAGAATCGTAACGCGACTCGGTGTATTGTGCGAACTGGTCAAAGGTCGAATGCAGCATCTGGTTGACGTGCCCTTTGCCGGTGCGGGGCGGCACGAACTTTCTGACCTTGTCGGAAAACAGCAACAACCCCACCGAATCGCCTCGCGAAAGGGCGATCCACGACAACATCAGCATGGCGTTGAGCGCGTGATCGAACAACGGGATCTCTCCGCTGCTGCCGGTCATCAGGCGGCCACAGTCCAGCATGAAAATCACCTGCTGGTTCTGGTTGGCCTGAAAATCCCGCACCGTCAGTTCCCGGCGCCGCGCCGTGGCACGCCAGTCAATGTGTCGGTGGTTATCGTCGATGGTGTAGTCTCGCAGACGTTCGAATTCATTCTCCGATCCGATGCGGCGGCTGCGGCGCAGCCCCATCAGGCTCAGACGGTTCGTGCGCGCCAGCAACTCAAACTGCCCCAGCTGTTTCATGTCCGGGTAAACATGAATCCGGCTGATAGCGGGAATCTCCGGGTAACAGTCCCAGAGTTTCAGGCGGCTGCGAATTCGCAGATGGACGCAGTTCAGGTGGAACAACCCGCGCAGCATCGGCCGAAAACGGTAATGCACAGTGGTTCGTGATCGCGGTTTCAGGTCCACCCGCATGCGTGGGTCTTCGACTTCAAACTCTTCTGGAAGATCGTCCATCATGTCGACACGGCACCAGCGGGTGCTGCGATTGACCAGGGTCAACTCCACCGCCTGGGGCTTGCCCTGGGAAGCGATTCGCCCAATCACCCGCTCTGCCCCGATATTCCGCGGCGACTGGATCGAAATCAGGTCGGCAACGATGACCATCCCGACCAGCAGGTCAACGATCCAGACGACCGTGACCAGCGAGGGGATGAACACCACAACGAGGGAAACCAGGCAGGGAACAAGCAACACCACTACCAGCCGCCGCGTCGCATGGATCTTGCGAAAAATCGCCAGTGGCAACAGTGGCAACACCACCAGCGCAATCATCAGCACCGGACGCTCAACGAGGAAGTTCGTGACTGCCGACAACCAGCTCATCCGTTTTCACCCAGGGTGAATTGACCGCCAGCCTCACCCAGCCGGGGGACTTCGATCGACCGGATTACCGCGGCGATCTGGTCATCAACCCTCTGGTCTTCGACTTCCGCTTCGGCTGTCAGCCTGACCCGGTGCCGCAGCGCCGGCGTGGCCAGCTGGACAATGTCGTCGGGCACGGCATAGTCACGCCCGCAAAAA
>JBGSVU010000660.1:0-3991 GCA_041752775.1 Pirellulaceae bacterium
GTGGCGCACGTGGAGTACGAATCTGACAAGCGGCACTATGCTCACATTGACTGCCCCGGCCACGCCGACTTCATCAAGAACATGATCACCGGTGCCGCCCAGATGGACGGTGCGATTCTGGTGGTTTCGGCCGCTGACGGCCCGATGCCCCAGACCAAGGAGCACGTGCTGCTGGCCCGTCAGGTGGACGTGCCTGCGCTGGTGGTCTTTATGAACAAGGTCGACCTGGTTGACGATGAAGAGTTGCTCGAGCTGGTTGAAATGGAAATTCGTGACTTGTTGAACAAGTACGATTTCGACGGCGACAATGTGCCCATCGTTCGCGGTTCGGCTTTGCCCGCCTACCAGAACCCCAAGGATCCGGCCGCGAGCAAGTGCATTTCCGACCTGCTGGATGCCGTTGACGAGTACATTCCCGAACCAAAACGCGAAGAAGACCGTCCGTTCCTGATGGCTGTCGAAGACGTGTTCTCGATCGAAGGTCGCGGAACGGTTGCGACCGGTCGTGTGGAACGTGGTGTGATCAACACGGGCGACGAAATCGAAATCATCGGCCTGTCGGCTGAACCGCGCAAGACGATTTGCACGGGTGTGGAAATGTTTCGCAAGATTCTCGACAGCGGTCGCGCTGGTGACAACGTCGGTTTGCTGTTGCGTGGTGTGAAACGGGAAGAAATCCAGCGCGGCCAGTGTCTGGCCAAGCCGGGTTCGATCACACCGCACACAAAATTCGAAGCCGAAATTTACTGCCTTAGCAAGGACGAAGGTGGTCGACACACTCCGTTCTTCAGCGGTTACCGCCCCCAGTTTTACTTCCGCACCACGGACGTAACGGGCACGGCCAACCTGGTGGGTGCCGAAATGTGCATGCCAGGGGACAACGTGCGGATCTCCGTTGAACTGCACAAACCGATTGCGATGGACGACGGTGTTCGCTTCGCGATTCGCGAAGGTGGTCGCACGGTAGGTTCCGGTGTTGTGACCAAGATTGTTGAGTAGTGACCGGCATGCGGCTGGCGGGCAGGTTGCTGCTGGCCGTTTTTTTCAGAAATCATACGGGCGCGGTGTTCTTTATGGGCTCCGCGCCCGATTCGCCTGACTGGACGATCGAGAATCGCTCTGGTCGGTGCGAGCCACAGGGGCGTAGCTCAATTGGCAGAGCACTGGTTTCCAAAACCAGGGGTTGCGAGTTCGATTCCCGCCGCCCCTGCTACATCGCGGAAAATGTTTCGGGTTGAAATGAGGTTGATGCAATGAGTTCGATAGCCAGGCAGGATGCTGGGCGGACTGCCGGATTCTTGTCCAGCCTGCTCAGTGGAGGATTTTACAAGCCCAGTCAGGGGCGCGTGGTGCGTCAGGTGACGTTTGCCGCCCTGGCTTTGGTGGGTGTGCTGGCGGCGTGGGGGATTGGGGATCCAGTTGCCGACGGCATCAAGTCGCTGCTGGGGGTGACGAACAAGCCAGATGCGTCGATCTGGTTGCGGAACCTGCAGTATCCGGTGCTGATTCTGCTGGCCGCAGTGGGAGTCTGGATCGCATTTCGCCTGGTCAACTACCCCAAATTTGCCGACTTTTTGATTTCGGTCGAAGCCGAAATGAACAAGGTGACCTGGCCGGGAAAATCGGAATTGTGGCGGGCATCGGCAGTGGTAATTTTTGTGATTTTTGCGCTGGCGGCAGTGCTGTTTTTGTTCGATGTGATGTGGACCTGGATTTTCCAGTTGATACGGGTGCGAAACTAGTCCGTTCGCTTCCGGAAGTCGTTTCCGGAAATGGGCGCGGGCCAGCGGGATATGAATTTAGTCGGGACCGGAATTGTGGCAGACAAAAACGGAAAAGTCGAAGCGTCGGATGAGGCTGGTGTGAATGCACCCGTCCCCGGGTCGGCCGCAGACCAGTCTGCCGCAGACCGTCCGGAAGAATCCGCCGATCCGAAATCCACCCGTCGCCGGACCTCCCGCTCGGATGCCGGACTGCCGATCGAAGAGCTCTTTTCGGCTGACGAGATCGTCACCGATGACGACGAAGATGACGATGACGATGGCGAAGGGTCGGGGATTTCGCCAATCGAGGAACTGGTCGAAGCCGCCGCAGAGCCTGCATCCGACCTGAGCATGGACTGGTACATTCTCAAAGTCCAGGTGAACCGCGAAAACTCGGTTTGCGACGCGCTGAAACGAAACATCAAGCGGTCGGGGATGGAAGCTTTTTTTGGCGATATCCTGGTGCCCACCGAGGACGTCAAGGAGTTCAACAAGAACGGCAAGTCCCGGGTCGTCAAACGCAAACTTTATCCGGGCTATATCGTGGTCCGGATGGCGATCAACGACGACACCTGGTTCCTGGTCCGCGACACGCCGGGAATCGGCGACTTTACGGGTGCCGTAGGCAAGCCGGCACCACTGGCCGCCGACGAGATCCAGAAGATCCTCGCAGCGGCCCGTCCCGAAGAATCCGGTGACGGCGGCGAGGATTCGATCAAGACTGCGATCAAGTCCAAAATTGGCGACCGGGTGCGGGTCAAAGACGGCTATTTCCAGAATTACGAAGGCGAAGTTTCGGCGATTGACGAGCGAAACGGCCGGGTGACCGTGATGATCAACATTTTTGGCCGGGCCAATCCGGTGGAACTCGATCATTGGCAGATTGAATCACTGTGATCGAATCAACGAATCGCTTTGATGGAATCTCTGTAACGGCAGAGAAATTTTGAGTTGGGATTTTGAGTTGGGTCATCACCGGCGTGTGGTGGACCAGGATTTTCACAAGACATTTTTTATCACGAACGAATTGGCTTCGCCCCGGTGGCGGGGCGGAGATTTTTGAAGATGGCAAAGCAGGTAGTTGGGCAGGCGAAGTTTCAGGTGAAGGGCGGGCAGGCAACTCCGGCTCCTCCGGTCGGTACTTCGCTCGGACGTTACGGAATCAATCTCGGACAGTTCGTTCAGCAGTTCAACGACCGAACCAAAGAGCTGAACGGGATCGCAGTTCCGGTTGTGGTCACAGTCTACAACGACCGCAGTTTCGAGTTCATGACGAAGAGCCCTCCGGCGGCGGCGCTACTGAAACTGGCTGCCGGCATCGCCAGCGGATCAGGTGTTCCCAACCGGACCAAGGTGGGCAAGGTGACTCGCAAGCAGATCGACGAAATCTGCCAGAAGAAACAGGACGTCCTCAACGCCAGCGACATGGACAACGCGCGACGGATGATTGAGGGCACCGCCCGCAGCATGGGGCTGGAAGTGGTCGATTGACCGAATCCCTCAACGCTGCTGGGTGCATCAGAACCAGGGTTGCGACAACCCGCCGAACTTTGACCCGACGACGATTTTTTAAAAACCAGTTCACCTGCCTTCCCGCCAGGTGCCAATTCCCATACGACGCAATCTGAAGTGATCCTGAAATGACAAAGAAATCAAAAAGTTACCGTGCGATGGCTGCCAAGGCACCGGCTCAGGCCGTGCCCCTGGAAAAGGCCGTGGAGATTGTCAAATCTTTTGGCGGCCGCAAGTTTGACCAGACCATCGAAATCCATATGCGACTGGGTGTCGATGCCAAACAGGCCGACCAGATCGTTCGTGGATCGATTGTGTTGCCACACGGAATTGGCAAGAGCCAGCGGGTTGTGGTGTTCGCCAAGGGCCCTGCTGCGGATGCCGCCCGGGAAGCCGGCGCGGACGAAGTCGGTCAGGAAGATCTTTCCAAACGAATTCAGGGCGGATGGCTCGATTTTGACGTCTGTATCGCTTCGCCCGACATGATGGGGCTGGTGGGTCCGCTCGGTCGTGTCCTCGGACCTCGCGGGTTGATGCCTTCCCCCCGTGCCGGCACGGTCACTCCCGACGTCGCCACGGCGGTTCGGGAATACAAGGCTGGCAAAGTGGAATTCCGCAATGATGCGGGAGGCAACGTTCACGCCGTTGTGGGCCGGATGAGTTTTGATGCGGTCAAGCTTCAGGAAAACATCTCGGCCTTTATCAACTACATCAAC
>JBGSVU010000661.1:0-4532 GCA_041752775.1 Pirellulaceae bacterium
GACGGCCTGAACGCCGCCGCCGACAGCTCTCACCTGGCAATCCACAGCCGCCTGTCCCTGATTCTGAATGATGCCAGCGAGAAAAAAGAGAGTGTACTTTTTCAGAACAATTTTCCGGACGCTGCCAACGTCGATGCAGACGGATTGCGTCAACGGTTTCGTGAGCGAATGTTCCGGGCGATGATACGCCGCTGGAATTTGACCCGCGTTCAGGTCAGCGCGACCGACCTGGCAGGTCTCTCCCTGGCCCGGGTAGCGGAATTGCCCGAGCTTGAATTTCCGGATCAGTGCAAACTGGTCTTGATCCAGCGAATGTTTGCGGAAATCGAATCCGTTCTCGACCAGAAACTGGTTTTTTCCATTTCCCGCAATTCTGACGTGTGGGCCGATGACCTCCACCGGACAATGGAAATCACCGCCTGGCAAACAACGGCGGACAGCGCAACGAAAACGGACGCCGACCCCCTGACTCTGTCCGGCGACGATCGCCCCAGGCCACCGCGTTCAACACCGGAAAACAAACCTGCCGGGGACCGCCAGGCGCCTGCAGCAGGCCCCGCAACAAAACAGCCAGAACCGGGACTGTGAAGAGCCGTTCGGATTCTCCGCGATCCGGACCGGGGGCGCCCGGTGGCGCCCACAGGCATAAAAAAACCGGCCGGACTTGCGAGGCCGTCCGGCCGGATTTGTTTGAGTGATTTCTGCGGTGGTGCCACCAGAGAAAAAACTGGAGCACCTGTCGTCTGTTTGCTAGTCGAGGAAACCGACCAGCTCCTGGCTGCGGCTGGGTTGCTGCAGTTTGCGGACGGCTTTGGCTTCGATCTGCCGGATCCGTTCGCGGGTCACGCGGAAAATATGACCGACTTCTTCCAGCGTGTAGCTGTAACCGTCACCCAGTCCGTAACGCAATTTGATGATCTCGCGTTCGCGGTAGCTGAGTGATTTCAGGACCTTGTCGATCCGGCCCCGCAGCATTTCGCTGGCGGCACCGAGTGACGGGTTTTCGGCATCACCGTCCGGCAACAGGTCACCGAACTGGCTGTCTTCGCTGTTGCCCACCGGCCGGTCGAGGCTGATCCGATAACGCCTCATCGCCAGCACCCGGCGGGCTTCATCGATCGGCGGTACGCTGCGACGGGCGATTTCTTCCAGAGTCGGTTCGCGGCCGAGTTCCTGCAGCAGCGTTCGCGACACGGTTCGCACGCGCGACATGGTTTCGACCATGTGGACGGGAATCCGGATCGTGCGGCTCTGGTCGGCGACCGCCCGGGTGATCGCCTGGCGAATCCACCATGTGGCGTAGGTGCAGAACTTGAAACCGCGGCGGTATTCAAACTTGTCGACAGCCCGCATCAGACCGGCGTTTCCTTCCTGGATCAGGTCGAGGAAACTCAGGCCGCGGTTGCGGTATTTTTTGGCAATCGAAACCACCAGCCGCAGGTTGCCTTCGGAAAGTTCCCGTTTGGCCTGCTGGTATTCGGAATAGACGGACTTGAGGTTTTTCACCCGGCCGCGGAGGCTGCTGGGAGTTTCCTGACAGGCGGTCAGGATCGTGCGCATTTCGCTGATCAGGGCCTGACGGTCTTCGGTGCGTTTGCTCCCTTTCAGCCGGTGGATCCGTTTTTGCAGGTCGTCGACATTGGTGCTGAATTTTTCCAGCGTGCCGATCATGGTCTCGATCCGCTGGGTTCGCAAACCCAGCTCTTCCACCAGGCGAACGCAGCGTCGCCGGCGCCGGGCAAGGGCCTGCCACGCCGCGCGCCGTTCCGATTTGCTGCGGCTGCGGGAATAAGCCGTAAGGAAATCGCGACGGTTCCGTTTCAGCAGCATCCCCAGCGTGTTCAGGTTGTGGGGAATCCGTCCAAGGATCTGGTCCTTTTCCAGCCGGTCGGTCACCGAGACCTGGACCGTCCGGTCAAAAGGCAACTCGCCCGCATGAACGCGGCGCAGAATCTTGAACGCCACCTGGATCACATAGTCGCACTCCAGCAGACGGGTGCGAAAAGCCCGCCGGGTGATTTCGATCCGTTTGGCAAGCGAAATTTCTTCCTGCCGGGTCAACAGGGGAATCTCGCCCATCTGGGTCAGGTACATCCGCACCGGGTCATCAGACCAGGAGTCGTTTTCATCAATGTCGGCCAGCAAATCCTCGCCTTCCACCACGTCGGCGTCGGATTCATCCGGATCCACCGAAGCCGTGGGCTGGGTATCTGCAGCGTCGTCATCATCCACGCCATCGACCACCGATTCGTCGAACCGGCTGGTCGAGACGCGGGTCCGTGTGGATTCGTCTTCAAAATCATCGATCAGAGTGTCGTACAAGGGAATAACTCCTCAACCTCTGGTTATCAGGAAAAAAATCAAAACTCTGGCGCACTCAAACTCTGCTGGCGTCCGCAATTGCATCCTGTCGCCAGTTGGGCCGGAGAGCATTTCGCTCATCCACGGCGCTGCAACCCAGGAATGCCTCATTCAGACAACGCAAACCAAACTCTACCACCAGAATCCCCGCCTGAAGGAATAACCCCGCAAGTTGGCAAAAGATTCCGGTCGGGCAAAAAAAACTGGCGACCAGCCAGCAGTTCCATGTCCGGGCCAACGGCCCACCCAACATTTGCCTGCCTGCCGCTTTCGCCAATCACCATTTCCCAGCAATTCCCTGCAGTCAATCCAGCATCCATGAACTGGTTACCAAAACGCCGGACAGAGGACATCCAAATCGCCCCGGGTTCGGACACCCGGTCAACGTTCTGGCAGGACCACGATTCCGGACTCCCTCAGGCCAATCCCCAATGCAGTCCGCGAATTCAACAGCCTGCGAACCCGGCGACCGTTATTTCCATTGTCCCCGGTATTTCCATTGTCCCCGGTTCGTCTGCAGCAGGATTGGGTTTGGTACGTGTTTTCAACTGCCCAGTATTTCCACTGTCCAGTTGTTGCGCCAGTAGTTGCGTACGTGGAGCGCACACACTCCGCCTCAAAATCTGGAGCAGTAACCGCCGCGCCCAGTCCATAACTCCAACGGCCAGAACTCCAATGGCCATACCTCCAATGGTATATCCCCAATGGCCTGCCGGTCCCCGATGTTTTCTCCCCGCGTCTGCCTGTTCTTCGCCCCGCAATCCGGGTCAATCCTGGTTTTTTCAACGTGTTCCAACCGCTCTTCATAGAGTCATGGGGCTGTCCAACAGCGTAAGCGTGATCCACGTCGTACCAAGATTTTACTCCAGCCGCGGTCAAGGTCCAGCCAGGAAATCCGGTGACGGTCCGATTTGTTCCTGGTACGTGAAAATTCTGTTTTTGGCACAAGACTTGTACTGGCCGGACCTGCCTTGCCCCGCTCGCGTTACGGACGTAATCCAGGGTTTTTCAGGGAAACCTGCCAGATGGACCCAAAGAACGACATTCATCCATAAAACACGCCCCAAAGCAGCACTTCCGCACCGGTCCACCGGACCCCCACTGCCGTAGGCCACCCGCAGCAGTTACAGGCACCCCATAATCACTTGCAAAAAATGGGGTGCGCTACCACGCTTGGAACCGGCCAGTCCCGCGGTTAACCTGTTTTGTCGCAGCTCCAGGGTTGCAAGCCCAACGGCGTCGTGTGGATGCCAGCAGTTGCAGAGTTTTTTCCATCCGCCGACCTGTCCACCTGAAAATCCGCACTCCATGAGCCCAGTCCACCTGTTCCCCTGTCCCGCCTGTTCCCATCCGGTGCCGCTGGAGCTGCGCCAGGCCGGACAATCACTGGCTTGCCCAGAATGTCAACAGTCTTTTGACGCGCCGAAGTTGCGCGAGCTGCGCCAGTTGCCGGTTGTCGGCAATACAGTTGCGCCCCAAAGCTCCGCCGTCCGGAAAAAAATCCGCTCAGGCATGCTGGCCATCGGACTTGGACTGGTCCTGCTGTTCGGCAGCAGCGGGTTTGCTCTCTACCGGCACGCCGCTGCCAAATTGCCCAGGCTCACCCCGGACCAGGTCATTGAGCTGCAAAACCAGGACATTGAACAGGCCAGTATTAACCAGCTCTATGGCTGGTGGGATGAGGTTTATCCCGAACGCCACAAGGTGGAATGGCAGGAGACAGAAGTCAAAAGCCAGATCGCGCAGGGCGAAAGGCTGATCCTGATATCGTATGGCCTGTTCGGCATTGCTGCGGTCGGTGGGTGCCTGGCCCTCACCGCCCTGGTCTGGCGGACTGCGGGCACACGTTTGTGACCGGCCGTTACAGCAGCGGAGCGATCAGGCGGACGCAGTTTTCTGCCAGCCGGACAGGCAGCGCCGGTGTGACCAGCAGCCGTTCGTTGGCGACTTTTGATTTGGCCAGATACCGGTCGTGCAGCCCGGCCAACTGGTGGCTGAAATTCCGGTCGTAAACGGCGAGGGTGATCTCGAAATTCAGGTGCATGCTGCGGGGATCGAGGTTCAGCGATCCAAACAGGCTGGTGTCGTCATCGATTATCAGGGATTTGGTATGCAGCATGCCCGGCAGATACCGCGCGATCGTGACTCCGGCATCAGCCAGTTCGCGGAGG
>JBGSVU010000662.1:0-7516 GCA_041752775.1 Pirellulaceae bacterium
CATCACAATGGTCGCTATCAACAACTGGGGGAAAGTCTTCGGCATGGTAACGCTCCAGTTTTTCTGGTTCAAAGACTTTGGGCTCTGTTGGCAGGAATCCCGCCGACTTGCCCGGCGGACCATTCCGGTTGGCTCTATACAGCAAAGCAACCCCACCACTTCGCCCCATCCTCGCAGCAAAGTCGCGAGGCTGGGGGCAAGGGTGTTTGTTGCCTGTCAATTTAGCCTGAATCCGAACGAACCGCCAGGCAAGCTGGCGAGATTCGTGCCGCAGAGGAATCTACAGAAAACCCTTGTCGCTGACCCGGACTCCCGACGAACTGGCTTGCGGACCTGGCGTGTTTTTCCTTTTCTTCCCGAAATTTCAATTGGTGCCAAATTCAAATGGTGCTACACACCCTGTCCACCTAACTTCAATTTGTAAAGTTGCTAAAATAACAGTCTGACGCATCGCAGACGAATTCATCTCACCGCCACCGGGTCCCTGCAGAACCGCCATGGGCAGAAGCTTCGAAAACCGCAAAAACTCAATCCTCAAGACTGCCGGCCAGAAGACCAAGGTCTATTCCAAATACGGCAAGCAGCTGTATGTGATGGCCAAGAACAGTGGCGCGGACCCGGCCAGCAATCCATCGTTGCGGGCGCTGATTGACAAAGCCAAACGCGACCAGGTTCCTTCGCATGTGATCGAAAAGGCGCTCGAGAAAGCCAGCGGCGTGGGGGGAGAGGATTTTGCCCCGGCCCGTTACGAGGGCTTTGGACCAGGCGGATGTTCGATCATTGTCGATTGCCTGACCGACAACAACAATCGGACAATTACCGATATCCGCAACTGCTTCACCAAAACCGGCTCCAAACTGGGTGGCCCCGGATCGGTTTCCCATTTTTTCGACCACATGGCGGTCTTGTCATTCAGGGGCGACGATGAGGAAAAGGTTCTGGAAGCGCTGCTGGCTGCCGAAGTCGATGTGGATGAAATCGAGTGCCAGGGTGGTCAAGTCACGGTCTTTGCCGCCGCATCGGAATTTTACAAGGCGCAACAGGCGATGCTGGAAGCATTTCCTGGGACAGATCTCGATGTCCAGGAAATCACTTTCCTTCCCCAGACAACGGTCGAGATTGGGCCGGATGACGTTCCCATGTTTGAAAAATTCATTCAGTTGCTGAATGACTGCGATGACGTTCAGGAAGTTTATCACAACGCAAAAATTTCCGGATAGGAACCACACGCCCCAACGGGCAGCTAACGCAAGCGCTCACGGGTCGACAACAAATTGTCCAGGTTTTTGGGGGGGGCAGACCCCGGCGCGTGGACGGCTATGCGGTGAACAGGCGGCGGCGCAGTTCATCGACCAGTGTCGCGGCGCGCTGGGGTGAAATGGGACCCGCTTCCGGGGCTGATTCCAACAACGGCGATGATTCTGTTTGCAACTTTTCAGTTTGCAGCTGATCTGCCAGCCACCCTGTCGCCTCGGGCAGTCTGGCCAGCAAATCTTCCTCGTCCCGAATGCCAAAATCCGTTCCCTGCATCTGGTCTTCCTGCAGCGACGATTTCAGCCGCGATTCCATCCAGGCCATGTCGTCACGGTTGGCCTCAAGCACCGGCCGCACGACTTCAGGATGCACCCGAAAAGGCTTTCCACGCAACGTCATCAGATGACTGAACAGCAGTTTGTTTTCCTGTTCGACGGTCGGACCTTTTCCGTAGCCCGGCCCAAACTTTCTGTAGGCATACAGCAAGGCCGCTGCGGGAATGGACAAACCGGCGTTGGCATGTTCGAGACCCTCGGCCCCGAACGCAATCTCCATCCGGCGACAGAAATCGCGAACCACACAACCAGACGGAAACGTCGCGGTATCAAACAGCCAATAGCGGACTCTCTCTCTGCCCAGAACCACTTCGAATTTTTCGAAACGGTGGCGGTAGTGCGGGTACAGCCGGTCGGGCGCCAGCGTGGCCAAATCGCTGCCCGATTTGAGTCGCTGCTGGAAGCTGCTGCTCATGTAACTGCCCGGCCGCCGAACGTAACCGGCCGCGGACACCTCAAAACCAGCCGCCTCAAGAACCTGGCAGAGATCGCCGAATTCCGACTCGCTCATCCGGCAGACGAATTCGGACGAAAGAATCGCATTCCGCTTGCCCGCGATCGCCAGCTGCTCCAACAGCCGCCGACGGATATTCTCTCGCTCCTCCAGAACCTGACTTTCGCTTTTGCCCAGTCTGCGGTTGGAAGGATACTCCATCGGATGATGCAAAAAAGCTGTGGCCAGAAACGGGCTGCAGTTGGCCAAGCCCAAATCAACAAAATGAAACTGGTCGTCTGACAGACGTCGAAAAAACGCTTCCTGAATCGACGTGCTGCCCGTTTTGTGCATTCCAAAATGTATCAGGCATCGACCCATGAAAATCTGATACCGAATTGGCCGCGGCCAGGACTGGAAACTTGCCTGAAAAACGCGTTTGCAGGGCGTGCCCCTGATGGTAGCTGCCCCGATCAGGTTGTCCAGCGTCGTGGGTGTCGGGCCGGCACACTGCAGGCACCCCGCAAGACGGCATGGCCGCGGAATCGGGCCTGTTCGGCCGAAAGCACGGCAGTCCGGTTTGACCCGTTGCCCGCGGCGCATCCCTTTTTCCTGCGCTGCCAGAACTCTAAAATTGATTAAGAGCCTGTTTCAGAACGGGGGCAGACTCCCCGGAATAACTGAGTGGGGCCGACCCTTTCTGGGACGGACGCCCGAAGATCCTGAATCACACAATAGCAACCCCATGCCCCAGACAGCCCACGCCCCAGCCCAGTCCAACTCGCCGCCGGTGGTCAATATCGCCGCCTATCGCTTCGTTCGGCTGGAAAACCTGACCGCCTGGCGCCAGCAATTTCGCCAGATCACGGACGAGTTGCAGTTGCGCGGGACCGTCCTGTTGTCGCGCGAAGGGATCAACCTGTTCGTTGCCGGAACCCGCCAGCGGATCGACAGCTTTGTGGCATGGATGCGGCAACACCCGGAATTTGCTTCGATCGAAATCAAGGAAAGTCCGGGCGATCACCAGCCCTTCAACCGGATGCTGGTTCGGCTGAAAAAAGAAATCATCTCGATGGGCGTGCCGGAAATTGATCCGGTCAACCATCCCAGCCCGAAGATTTCCGCACAAACGCTCAAACAGTGGCTGGACGAAGGCCGCCCCCTGACACTGCTCGACACCCGCAATGACTACGAAATCGAACTCGGGACTTTTGCCGGTGCCATTCCCGCCGGGGTCGATCATTTCCGGCAATTCCCCGAAGCCATCAAAAAACTTCCCGAGGCACTGAAACGCCAGCCGGTGGTCATGTTTTGCACCGGTGGCATTCGCTGCGAAAAGGCCGGACCCCTGATGGAACGCGAGGGCTTTGAGCAGATTTACCAACTGGAGGGAGGCATCCTGAAATACTTTGAGGAATGCGGTGGCCAGCATTACCGGGGGGACTGTTTTGTGTTTGACAAACGCGTTGCCGTCAATCCGGAACTGCAGGAAACCGACGCCGCAGTCTGTTTCGCCTGCCAGGCTGTGTTGACTGCCGGGCAGCAGCAGGACGCGCGCTACGATCCACCCCATGCCTGCCCCAACTGTTACCGTTCCGGTCAGGAGAAAATGGAACAGCAAATCGCTGCGCGGCACCAAGTCCTGAGGGGAGTGACCGATCCGCTGCCGGGATCGGTACCGTATCAGAACCGCCGGCCACTCAACGTGCCCCTGCGTTACGACAACTGCACGCTGCTGGAAATGCTGACCGGATTGCTGGGGCATCTGGGGACGGACTACTGGCAGGCGGAATGCGACGGCCAGAAGCTGCGCCGCGACGGTCACCCGCTGGCCGCCGGGACCGTAGTGCGCGCCGGATGGCGGCTGGAACACTGGCTGGGCATGGTCACCGAACCCGATGTCAATGCGGACATCCGGATTGTTTACGAGGACGCGGCCCTGGTCGCGGTTAACAAACCGGCTCCCTTGCCGATGCATCCGAGTGGGCGATTCAACCGGAATTCGTTGACCGCGATTCTGAACGAAGTCTACGCGCCTGATTTTTTGCGTCCGGCTCACAGGCTGGATGCGAACACAACGGGTATCGTGATTCTTTCGCGGTCTTCGGCGGCCGCGCGGCGGATCCAGCCCCAATTCGAGTCCGGCGCCGTGGAAAAGATTTACATCGCCCGAGTCCATGGTCACTCGCCGGGCGACGAATTTCGCTGCGACGTGCCGGTTGGGCGCCAGGCCATCGCTTCCGGCGGTCGTGCGGCAGACGAAAACGGCGATCCGGCAACGACGCTGTTTCGCGTCCTCAAAAAACTCCCGGACGGGACTTGCCTGGTCCAGTGTCGGCCCCTGACCGGGCGGACCAACCAGATTCGACTGCACCTGGCCGAGTTGAAATTGCCGATCGTGGGCGATCCGGTTTACACTGCGAAACATTCCGGAGTAATCGGCAATTCTGATGCTGCGGGAGAACCGGCTGGAACTGTATCGGTCAACGATCCACCGATGTGTTTGCACGCCTGGCAAGTCACGTTCTGCCACCCGACCACCGCCAACCCATTGACTCTGCAGGCCGATCTCCCCGACTGGGCGGTTTGAAACCGATTCCCGTCGCAGCACCAGAAGCAGGACCTCACTGAGACAGCGTGGGAGGTTGTCTTGGTTGTGTCAGAACTTCAGTCCCGGTCAACGATCAGTCCAAAGACTTCGTAAGTTTTTTTCAACAGATCGGGATAGTCTTCCGGTCGGGCGCGGTTTCTGCCGAGAAAACAGACCAGTTGCCCGGCGCTGGCTTCGGCGCTGAAGCCGGGATTGCGGACGAACCAGGCGCGAAGTTCGCGGTTAAACAGTTCCCGAATGGCGCCCTCGTTAGCGCCTTTCAGGTAGACCGCGCTGGAAAACTCCGGATCGTCTTCGAAATCGATATCGTTGAAACCCAGCACGCCGCCCAGCCGGTCAAAAATGCTTTCCGGACGCAGCGAAAATTCGGGGATTTTCAGGCGTGACGATTCCAGCGCGGCGAGGGTCAGACGCCGGGTGTGTTTGTGTTTGCCGCTGCCAGTCGTGTAGGTGTAATCAAAAATCGAAATGCGGACTTCGCCCGAATCGCCAGAAAGACAGTTCGATGAGGCGCGACTGTGCCCGGTCTGGAGCAGACTGATCCGTCCCAGTCGCTCGCGCAGGCCCGGGTCGTCAGCCTTGTTGTAGGACAGTCCGAGCGATTCGGCGGTTTCTTCGATTTTTTTCTGCCGTTGCCGCTCCGCCAGAATGGCAGCCAAAATCACCACACCGGCGATCGTCAAAAAGACCAGAATTACGGCTGCGACTTGCATTCAGGGATACTCCGGAGCGTTATTGGGGGAATCAGTTCCTGCGTCATGGGCAGGACCGAACAGACGTTTGTCAATTCGCGGGACAGAATGCGGGATTTGCAGAAAACGGGTTTGAAAAAAGTGGAATCGTGCTGGCGACGGGGAAACAGGCCCCAGACGCTGGCAATTTCCGGTGTGGATTGCAATATCTGCGAGTTTGCACAAACATGGAACGTATGAAAACAACAATATCAAATCCGGGTTCGCCCCGAGGGGACCTTGTGGCCGCAATCTGGATGGCTGTGGCTGTGTTTCTGGTTTCGGGGTCCGATACCCTGGCGGCCAGTCGCCAGGCCGCCGAACATCCCCCCACAGCGACACGCCCCAACATTGTAGTCATCTTCATTGATGACCTGGGGTACGCGGATATTGGACCGTTTGGTGCCAGGGGTTACCAGACTCCGGCACTGGACCGGATGGCCCGGGAGGGACGGAAGTTCACCGATTTTGTGGTCAGTTCGGCGGTGTGCTCGGCCAGTCGGGCTGCACTGATGACGGGATGTTACCACGAGCGGGTGGGAATCCGGGGGGCGCTGGGTCCGAACAGCCCCCATGGAATTGCCGCCAGCGAAACAACGCTGGGAGAGTTGTGTCGCGATGCAGGTTACGCGACGGCCTGTTTCGGCAAATGGCACCTCGGGCACCACCGGCAGTTCTTGCCGTTGCAAAACGGATTCGACGAATACTACGGACTGCCCTATTCGAATGACATGTGGCCGCTTCATCCGGACTATGTCGATTTGCCACCCGACGCTGCCAAACGCAAACAGGGGTATCCGGACCTGCCCATGTTGGACGGCAACGAAATCTGTGACAGCTCGGTCGATGGCGCGGACCAGATGCAGTTGACAGCCGCTTACACCCGCCGGTCGATCGAGTTCATTGAACGCAATCGCGACCGCCCGTTTCTGCTCTATCTCCCGCATTCCATGGTTCATGTACCGCTGTTTGTCTCTGAGAAATTTCGCAACAGTGGTCCTGGCGGGATGTTCGGGGATGTCATGCGCGAGGTGGACTGGTCGGTGGGATCGATTCTGGACAAACTGAAAGAGTTGAACATTGACGACCGGACGCTGGTGATTTTTACATCGGACAATGGGCCGTGGCTGTCGTATGGCGACCATGCCGGGAGTGCGTTTCCGTTGCGCGAAGGGAAGGGGACGATGTTCGAAGGCGGAGCCCGTGTTCCGACCCTGATGCGCTGGCCAGGGAAAATTCCGGCAGGTACGGAATGCAGCGAGCTGGCGTCCACGATTGATGTGTTGCCAACGGTAGCCAGTCTGATTGGTGCCAAATTGCCCAACCTGCCAATCGATGGTCATGACATTTCACCGCTCCTGTTTGGCGACGATAATGCGGCAAGTCCGCACGCGTCGTTTTACTATTACTATGGGGCGGGTGAACTGCAGGCCGTGCGCGACCGGCAGTGGAAACTGGTTTTGCCCCACAAGTATCGTTCGCTGGAAGGTCAACCGGGTGGGACGGGTGGACGTCCGGCACCGTACCGGATGTTGACAGCCACCGCGCAGTTGTTTGATCTCAAAGCCGATCCCGGAGAATTGGTTGATGTTTCCGGGCAATTCCCGGAACAGGTCAAACGATTGCAGGGGAAGGCGGAACAGGCCCGGGACGATCTGGGTGACAGCCTGACGGAGAGGGTGGGCAGGGGCGTTCGGCCTTGCGACCGGTTTGAGGATGAGTCCAGTCCACAGCCCGTTCGGTGATTGCCGGGCGAGGCCGTAGTCTGTCAACATCAGGAATTGGTGAACTTTCATTAGCCGTTTGGGCGATAGCCCCGGTTGGTACCGAAGAATCATGGCTGGCGCCCCGACGGCTCACCCGGAAAAAAATTGACAATGCAGTAGTGTGAATCAGGGATGTCCCGGAATGAATGAGAGCCGATGTTTTTAAGTATTCGCAGTTGTCGCATCCGCGGTTTCCGGGGTCTGTCGGGCCTGCTGTTTTGCACTCTGTTCGTCGTGTCGGTGCCGGTGGCGGCGACGGCGCCGGCATGGGGTCAGGGCGAACAGCAGTCGAGCCGCATCACCCGTCCGGGTGAAGAAACGGTCCCTCCGCCATCGCAACCAGGCGGCGAGGGTCCTGCCCGGCAAGACGAAGCGGCGCTACCGGC
>JBGSVU010000663.1:0-8266 GCA_041752775.1 Pirellulaceae bacterium
CACTGTTCCACCAACCCCGCAACCCCGAAGGGAAAGGCTGCCACAGCCCGCAAACCGCAGGGGTCTGCCGGCGGAGTCGTTCAGAGTTTCCCGGCGGCCCAAACTGCCAGTTTTTCGCGAAAGATCTTGGAGTTGTGGCGAATGTCCGTCGGCAGTTTCCTGCGCAACAGGATGGTCCGGACCGAAGACGTCAGCGGACTGGCCTGGCCCAGTTGCAGCAAACCGTTTTTCATCGCAGCCACGGCCTGGCCGTCGCGCGGCCAGTGACCTGGCAGTGGTTCGGCCACCACCACCGGCGTGCGGTCGCCGGGTGGTCCCACACCGACCAGCGCTGTTCGGTAAATCTGCGGATGCTGGTTGAAAATCGCTTCGCAGGGGATCGTGAACAGCGTCCGGTCCCGACAGATGACGCGGTGCGTTTTTCGTCCGCAGAACCAGAACCGGTCGGCCTGGTCGAGATAGCCCACGTCACCCATACGATGCCAGAAATTCCCGCCGTCGGCAATTTTGTGCATCCGGTTGGCATCGGTTCGTGTGACATAGCGATCAGTCACCACGGGTCCACTGACGATCAGTTCACCGATCTCGCCTGGCGGCAATTCGACACATCCGGAAATTTCTTCCAGCGGGTCGTCTGAAATACGGATCACGCGCCACTGAATCTGCGGCCAGCGCTGTCCCACGCATGTCCCGGCGCCTGCAGCCGTCTGCGCTGCGGTCTGGTCCAGCACCTCTCGCGATTCGATACAGGCGACCGGCAGCGCCTCGGTAGCCCCATACGGCGTGTGAACGGTACCCTCGGGCGAGATCATCGCGCGAACGCGTTGCAGGACATGGGCCGGTACGGGAGCACCCGCGGTCAAAACCCGCCGGATCGTGGGCAGACGCAGGTCCCGGGATTCGGCGAAGGTTGCAACCGTATTCCAGAGCGCGGGCGATCCAAACGACTGGTTCGCCTGAAAGTGGTTGACGGCGTCAGCGATATCCAGGGGATCCACGCTCGCCGGCCGCGTCGCATCCATTCTTGGAAACACCGTGGTCGTTGCCATGCCGGTATTGAACAGCGCAAACAGCGGAAACCCGGACACGTCGACGCCACCTGGTTCGATTGAAAAGTGGTCGCGAATCTGGATCGTCTGCTGGATGAAATGGCGGTGCCGGTAGAGGACACCTTTGGGAGGTCCGGTGCTGCCTGTTGTGAAAATGATTGCGGCGGGACTCTCTGCCGAAAAATCGTCTGGCAAAAAATCCGCCGCCACGGCGTGGTCCTTTTCCGTTTTCCTGTCCTTTTCTTTGTTCGCTTGATGCAACCGGTCCACAACGACGCCAGGCCAGAATCCGCGACCGACGAGGAAATTTTTCCGGCAGTCTTTCAGCTTCGTCCGGAACAGGGTCCGCACCAGATGGGCCGGCAGGATCCCCGCCATCCCTTCTGGCCGGGTTTCCGCCAGGCAGCGCAACAGGTTGCGCCGTCCCATGCCGGGATCGATCAGGATGGCGGTTGCCCCGCAGCGCATCACGCCGAAGACCCAGGCGACGAAATCGATTCCGGGCGGGATCATCAGGCTGATCCGCATTCCGGGCTGGACGCCATGGTCCCGCAACCGGTGTGCGATTCGGGTTGCGGTCTGGTTCAACTCGTCAAACCGGACAACGCGGTAGTCCAGAGGTCGCTTCTGGCGGCGGCGAACTGGTTGGGCGACGGCGACCTGATGGGGGTTTTGGCGGGCTGCGATTTCCAGGGACTGGGCAATATTCTGGATGTCTGCAAGGTTTTCAGGTGACATTGGTTGACCCGGTTCACGAGATTGCGCGGTGGGACAGGTGGCGAGGGGGCGGAATGAAACGGCAACGGGCAGAACGGGAGGAATGGACCGGCAGGGCAGGGGCATCCCACCGATATCTTGCATCGGCTACCAGCGGGCTGGCAAATCCCCTAAATTAAACCATTCCATTCAGGCCGCGAGCGTCGAGCGCTCGCGATGCCCGGATGATGAACCACATACAAGGTAACTGCAAGTACAAATGGAAATTGATCTTTATCAACCGTGTCCCTGCCATGCCGAAAAGAAAATCAAGTTCTGTTGCGGCAAAGACGTTGCGAGCGGGCTGACCGAAGTCCTGTCGCAACACGAGTCGCGCCAGACCGCAGCGGCACTGGACAAGCTCGATTTGCTGATCGCCGGGAACGGTCCGCGGGACTGTTTGCTGCTGGCCCGTTCCCAGTTGCTGATGGCGCTGAACCGTTTGCCTGAAGCCGAACAGTCGGTACGGCAGTTTCTTGCGACGAACCCGACTCATTCGCTGGGGCTGGAGCGGCTGGCGACCATTCTTGCGGCCCAGCAGAAATGGGAATCGGCCTGGGAGGCGATGCAGGATGCGATGGACAACCTGCCCGATCCCAACGTGCCGGTTGCCTTTGCCAACGGGTTTCGCTATCTCGGACTGGCGCTGGTCAGTGTGGGTTATCCACTGGCCGCGCGGGCTCACGCCCTGATGGCCTGCGTTCTGGAACGGTCCGACCCGGCCCAGGACGACCTTTACACCACCATCGCGAACTACAACCGCTCGCTGTTGCTGCAGCGAACATTCGACCTGCCACCGTTGCCCGGGGACGCGCCAGAGCAGGAGTGGAACAAAAAATACGTCAACGCGGTCAGGGCCGAGCGGCGCGGGCAATTCCGCAAGGCCATCCAGCTGGTCGAGAAGGCCCTGGCGGTCGCTCCCGATGACCGTTTTCTGTTGCGGGCGGCAGCCAGCGTGGCGCGGTTGCGGCCGGACTACGCAAAATTCTCCGCTGCGCAGCGCCGGCTGGTGGCCTGCGAATCGCTGACGCTGGCCGAACGGGTCGAAGCGGAAATGCTGGCCCAGTTTTTTGACAGCGCGGAGAATACCCTGACGATCCCGACCGTACACCTGGTCTGGAACGTGAGCGACATGAACGCCGTCCGTGAGCAGATGGCGGGCAGCGACCGGATGGTTGAAATGACGGTGCCGGAACCGGATCCCGAACAGGACGATGGTGAGCCCCCACCCCGGGCGGCGGTGGCTGCACTCGACCGGCCGGCACTGGCTGAAGTCACTGACAACATCAATCACGACGACGTTCCGCTGGTTCTGGCACAGATCCTGGTTTACGGCCGCCAGACCAATCGCGAGGCGCGTCTGGAGCTGTTGTTGGTCAAGGACCAGAAATTTGACAGCACCCTGGCCTGGTTGCGGGAACAGTTGGGCGCGGGCGTCGTACCGACCGATGTGGAACAGGTGGTCAGCGAAGTCAGTGCAGAAACCCACACGCTCAACGCGACCTGGCATTTGCCCGAGAACATGACGCGTGCCCAGCATGAACGGCTGACGCAACAGCGCCAGTTTTATCTGGCCGGGCAGGTCTTGCCCTCGATGGAGATGGCAGCGCTGGATGGCCGGACCCTGCGCGATGCGGCCAGCGATCCCGCGATGGCAGTCGCCTGTCAGGCCGTGATCTGCGGGCTGGAACTTTCGAACGACGCCAGGCCATGGTCGCAGGAATGGGGCCGCGAGGCCCGCCGCGCTGTGGGCCTGAAGGAAATTCCGCTTGTGTCTTTTGATGAGGTCACCTGGGGAAATTTGCCGTCTCCCTTTTTGACACGTTACATCGATTTGTCGCAACTGGAGACGAAGAAGCTGGAGCAGCTCTACGCCAGTACCATGTACGCCGGAGTTATTCGCGGCGTGCGGGCAATTGCGCCGTTGTTACTGGAGCGTGAGGACCTGGGGACGTCGCCCGCGGCCCAGGAAGCCATGCGAGTCCGGCTGCATCTGTCGCTGGCCGAATTGAGCGCTGACGATGAACAGTGTTTTGATCATATTGCGCGGGCCCGGCAGTTGCTGAAAAAGTCCGGCCAGCCAGTCGGGCATATTCTGGTCCGCGAATTTGAACAGAGTCTGTTGCGCGGAAAGTACGGGCGGCTTCAGCCTATCCTGCGCGAAATCGAACTGCATCACGTCCAGGAAAAAGGTGTTCGTGAAGCGCTGACAAGGGTCCTGGCCAGTTACGGCCTGATCACGCCGGACGGCCAGCTGGTGATTCCGGCGGAAGAAGACACCGCCAGTGGGGAATCGGCCCCGGCGGTCTGGACTCCGGAGAGTGCCCAGTCCGCAGCTGGAGGCAAATCGGGTTTGTGGATTCCCGGCCAGTAGTTTTTGTTCCATCCATTCGGAGGGAGAATCGTTTTGGCCCGCTACGTTGTCAGATTTGGCAGCATGAGAACGCTGGGACTGATGTCCGCCCGCAGCGGCGAAGAGTACCGCCGCGGCAACACGGTCGTGTTGCGGACGCAGCGCGGAATCGAGTTGGGCCAGGTCCTCTGCGAAGCCACGGAGGATGCCGTGTCGCACATGGACCGGCCCGCCAGCGGAAACATTCTGCGGCTGGAGTCCGACGAGGACACATCTGAAATGGCTCATCTGAACCACAGCCGTGACGAAAAAATGCAGGTCTGCACCCGACTGATCGAACAGTCCGGATTGCCCATGAAACTGGTCGATATCGAACAGCTGCTGGGTGGTGAGCGGATGATCGTATACTATGTGTCCGAAGACCGGGTGGATTTCCGGGAGCTGGTCAAACAGCTTGCGTCCGAATTCCAGACGCGGATTGAATTGCAGCAGATTGGCGTGCGGGACGAGGCCCGTTTGCTGGCGGATTATGGCGACTGTGGCAAACCGGTTTGCTGCAATACACATTTGTCATCGATGCCACCGGTATCGATGCGCATGGCCAAACTGCAAAAGGCGACACTGGATCCGAACAAGATATCCGGGCGCTGTGGCCGGCTGAAATGTTGCCTGCGTTACGAGTTTGACACTTACGAAGACCTGCAGCGGGAGTTGCCGAGGATCGGAGCAAGTATCGTTACGCGCGACGGGCGGGCAAGGGTACTGGGCCAGGAAATTCTGGCGCAGCAACTGCTCGTGGAAACAGAAGACCACCGGCGAATGCTCATTTCGGCTTCGGAAGTGCTGTCAGTCATCCGCAAAAAAAATAAAACGGAAGATTCCGGTGAGTAAACGGGCGGCCAGAAAGTACCGGCCACCCGTTGACGCAGGCAGATGAAAGCGGTTCCCGGCTGAAACCGGCGCCAGAACCCGCCGCCCCTGCAGAATTGTCTTTTTTCAGCCAGCTGCGGAACAATTTTTCCGTTTGACAGACTGCCGCAAACCGATAACGATATAAGACATGTTGATGCACTTCCACAGAATACGAAGCCTTCTCCAGCAGGACGTTCCATGAACGGTGAAGCAGAAGCGATTCTGGGCTTGGTCCAGTCTGACAAACGATACACCATCGAAGCCTACCTGTTCATTCGCGAAGCCCTCGCCTGGGCCGCCGACAATCAGGCGGTCGAATCCGATTCCGAAGTCTCATGCGGAGCCAAGTCTTCGAGGACCCGCTGTCGCCATGTGACGGGACAACAGCTGTGCGAAGGCATTCGCGAATTTGCACTGCACCAGTTTGGGTACATGTCGCGGCTGGTGCTGAACAGCTGGGGACTGTACGAGACCGGCGACTTTGGCAATGTCGTCTACAACATGATCGATGCCGGCGTGATGCGAAAATCCGCTGAAGACCGCCGCAAACATTTCAATGATGTTTACGATTTCGGCGAAGTCTTCGAAAACCAGTTCCGGCTGAATCACGGTGCCACAGCGCATCGCTGTTCCAAAGCCGGATCGCAGTTGTGACTTGCCTGCCAGATTTGGGTCACTCTCCCGGCAAGGGCCGGCCTCCGGAAAATCCGGGGAACATGTCGCCGGCCGGAAACGCCCCGGTTCAGGCCGAACGACCGGCCAGCTGGCCATTTCTGCTTGCCGTCGCGCTGTACGTAGGCTTCCTTGCCTTTCTGGCGATGCTCGCCTGGCAAACAGGATTCTGATGGCAGGCGGCGATGGTGCGACCGCGACTTCCGCCGCGGGAAACTGTTCCAGCCGGGTTGCTTTACCAGGGCATTTCCATCTGACCAACAATCTGGCGAGCCAGACTTTCGATCAATTCGATTTCGGCCGAGGCCAGCGACTGGCCGGCTTCCGGAATAAACGTCACGTCATCGTTCAGCCGCAACAGTTGCCGCTGCATGAGCGGAACACCGGCGCGATCGACCCAGGTGACTTCCAGTTGCCAGCCATACGACAAGGTCCGGGGATCGTCCAGCCGGTTTTCTCCCAGCACCTGTTTCGTGTCGCGAATGATTCGCCCCTGAACGTAACTGTCAGCCAGGGCGGGTTCGGTAATGGTCAACGGAGTCCGCAATTCGATTTCCCTGATCACGGCTTCCGTCAGTCGCTGGCCTGTGAAACGCCGGAAAGAATCGCTGTCAAAAATTCCGACGTGAACCGTGCGGATGTCACTGCGGAAAGAAAACTGGTTGCCAACGTGATAACTGCGACACCCGCCGGCGAGGATCCAGCCGGCCGCCGCGAAAAGGACCAGGACAGGGGGCACCCGCAACGGGTGGATGTGAGACCACGGGATCATCGCAGGATTCCTTCCCTGTCACCGGCGGCGATCAGCGGTTTGGCGGCTTCTGATTTTGGAAACAGGTCGACCAGCCACTGCGCCTGTTGCGGTGGCAGGGGTGGACCGTCGCTGACCGCTTCGATGCGACCATCGACGGCACTGGCATATTCGGTGTCCGGGAATTTCTCACGGACGTCCTGGTAGACCAGCTGGGCGGCGCGATTTTCGCCACGGTTTTCGTAGTATTCGCCCATCGAGTATTCGCGTTCGGCCAGCATGTGCCGGATCCGCGACGCTTCTTTCGCGAGATATTCCTCCTGGTCCGTCGCCTGGTTGGGGAACTGCTGCACGATCTGTCGCAACAACTGGTCGGCCTTGACCAGCGGTTCGGCCTCATAGCTCCGGCCGTAGTAACAATTCATGCGGCATTTGAGTTCGAAGAGGTGGGCGTTGTACATGTGCGGGCTGCCCGGATAGGAGCGTCGCAAATCCTCGAACGCATCCGCCGCATCCTGAAACAGACGGGCTTCCATGAACGCTGCCGCCAGCTGCATGGTGGCGTCGTCAGCCAGTTTTCCGGTGGGATCGTCCAGCCGGATGCGGTGCAGAATCCTGCGCGCCTCGCCAGCCATTCCGGTGGCCGGCCGGCTGGGGTCGCCAGGCGCCACCGACTTGACACCTTTTTCCTCGCGGGCTCTTCCCAGCCAGTAGCGGGCGATGGAGAAACGCCGCTCTTCGGCGCGATCAAAATACCGGCTGCCCGAATACTGGGCAATCAGCGCTTCGTAGGCCCGGTTGGCCTGGACGTAGCGGTTGCAAAAAAAGTACGATTCCCCCTGAAAAAACAGCGCGTCCTGGTGCACGGCTGAATCCGGCCACTTGTGTCCTGCAAGGCGAAACTGGTTGGCAGCGTCCTCCAGCAATTCGAGGTGTGTTTTGTCTTCCGGATCACTGTCACGCAGCTGCAGGGCCTGCTGGTACAGTTGCTGGCCGGCCTCATAGGCCGCTTTGGCCGCGTCCTGGTCGACTTTTTTGAAGCCCATGGTCTTGAACGTCGTGCCGATCTGACCGGGTGCGAGATCCTGCAGAATCATCCGTTCGGGATTGCGTGCGCCGAGCGGATCGAGCAACTCGCTGGATTCAGGCATCAGGCCGTTGCGCCCCGGGCCTTTTTTGCCGAAGACGTTTTTTCCATTGCCGCCGGTAAAGCTCTGGCAGCCTCCAGCAACAATCGAAACCGCCAGGCCGGCAACGACCCACCGTTTTCTGACGGGCGAAAGTATCCTCATCGACTTCCCTGTCATGGCTGCTTTTTTTCAAATGACCCGGCAAAGTTGGCTGGACGCAAAATCCGTTTTACGCCTGATCCCGCTGGAACCCGCTTTCAGGTCTGCATCACACGGTCCCCGGCACAGACCGCAACCAGACTTGCGTTCGCGGCCGGAATCCCAGCAGTGCAGACTCAAACTGGTTGAGGGCTCCACGCAACTGTGCATATTCGTTCTGGTCCGGCCGCAATTCCATGTCGACCGTTCCACCCTGCAGTTGCCGGGCCAGCTGCACCGACCGGTCCGACAACAACACGACCTGGCGCTGTCCACCACGGCACTTGTCGCACAACAACCCACCCGTTAACAGCCCAAACGGAAACTGCTTTTGCTCCGGCAGGGGACTCATGCATCCGCAGCAGATATCCAGTTGGGGCGCATGCCCCAGCCCGGTCAACATCTGCATTTCAAATCGCAACAGGTCCACTCCCGGAATTCCCGC
>JBGSVU010000664.1:0-1847 GCA_041752775.1 Pirellulaceae bacterium
AACCGACAATTTCAGGAATTCCGGAGATCCCAGCATGTCAGTCGATGATGTCCTGCTCGACAGCGAAGAACGGATGGACAAGGCCATTGAGATACTGAAGAAAAACCTTGGCGGCATCCGCACCGGCCGGGCCAACCCCGGCATGGTCGATTCGCTGCGTGTCGAAGTCTACGGTTCGCCCATGCCGATCAAACAGATCGCGTCGGTCGGCACGCCCGAACCCGCCCAGATCCTGATTCGCCCCTTTGATGTCAGCACCATCAAGGAAATCGAAAAAGCCATCGCCGCCAGTGACCTCGGTTTCAACCCCCAAAGCGACGGCAAACTGATTCGGATCAACGTTCCACCGCTGTCGACCGACGTTCGCAAAAAGATGGTGGCCCGGATCAAGGAACTGGCCGAAGAAGCCCGCATCTCAATTCGCAACATTCGCCGCGATGGCAACAAGGCCGTCGACCAGATGGAAAAAGACAAAACGATCGGCGAAGACGAACGGGACAGCAGCAAAACCCGAATCCAGGACTTGACCAAAAAATACGAAGATCAGGTCAACGAAATGGCCAAAACCCGCGAAGCCGAAGTGATGGACGGTTAACCGACGCTAACCGCGATTCATGCCGGCCTCCGGCAATGGACTCAACTGGCTGTTCACCAGTTGTTCCGCCAGGCCAAAATCAATCTGCTGCACATCATTCTTCCCCGCCAGCAGCTGCTCGAGAACCTGGTCCTGGATTTTTCCCCGCTGCCATACTGTGTCGTAGGGAATCCGGTGGAACATCACCATCGAATAGCGGGGCACGAAACGGTCCGGCCAGCGGCGTTCCAGCTCGAACCCGGCGGCCTTTTTCAGCTGGAAATGCGGATCCAGAACAGAATCGCGCATGGTGACATAATTCTCCAGGGCCATTTCGGCGATCGCATGCGCATCGGGTAACCTCGACTGTTCGAACTGCCCCATGGCCGTCGACCAGTCGCCCTCCGAATCGTCCAGCCTCTCCATCAGCACCGCACAGTCCTCGAAACCGGCATTCATACCCTGGCCATGAAACGGCACGATCGCGTGGGCGGCATCTCCCAGCAACAGCGTGTCTTTTCCGTTCGTCCATTTGCTGCACCGAACGGTCCCCAGTCGCCCCGCCGGATTTTCG
This sequence comes from Pirellulaceae bacterium, assembly GCA_041752775.1. Lineage (GTDB taxonomy): Bacteria > Planctomycetota > Planctomycetia > Pirellulales > Pirellulaceae > BJ22. The sequence goes on from JBGSVU010000664.1 coordinate 1,149, forward strand.
AAAAACTCTTTTTCCAAATCCGGTATCATGGCTTTGGCATCCGGAAACTGTTGTTCGAAAAAATCTGCAACCGCTCCATCCTCCTGCAGCCTGTCGAATCCCGGATCACCCACTGCCTGCAGAAACAGCGTCACGGTAAAACTGCCATCCAGATTCGGCAATGCGATCAGCATGTATCCGTGCCTCGGCCAGATATGCAATGCGTACTGGTCCATCTGGAACCTGCCGCACGTACCTGCGGGGATCTCCAGCTCCTTGTAGTCATGATCCAGCCAGTCGGTATGCCAGTCCGTTTGCGTTTCGGTCGCAATCGCCGTGCGAACCGCCGAGGCTGCTCCGTCCGTGCCAAGCAAAATATCGTAGTCCCGCGAAACCGCTTCCCCGGTGGCATGATCGACCAGTTCGATTCGCCGGTTCTGCAGATCGACCGACGTGCATTCGTGCCCGAAAAACAGCGAGACGTTCTCCGCTTCATCCGCTGCTGCCAGCATCCGCCGGTTCAGATGACCCCGCGATACCGAGTAAATGACTTCATGGGGCCGCTGGCCATAGGACGAAAACTCGAGTGAACCTTCAGGAGTGTGCAACATCCGTCCCCGCATCGGAATCAGCAGGGGTTGAACGTCGTCATCCAGCCCCGCCAGTCGCAACGCGTGCAGCCCCCGTTCGGCCAGCGCGAGATTGATCGAGCGTCCCGCC
>JBGSVU010000665.1:0-3989 GCA_041752775.1 Pirellulaceae bacterium
GCAACTGGGCCGCCATGCCGATGCATCCCGTACAGGTCGCCGCGGCGACCAGACAAAAAACCAGACCAGTCGGCTTCCCTGCGCGAAAGGCTCTCATATGCACTCCGTTGCGTTTAACCTGAGATGCGGGCGATCCAGAACACCACCATCAACACGCCCTGTACCACAATCAACACTGTCCAAATCACCGGCATGGCGACCAGAACCGACCAGCGTTTCCGCCAGGCCGAATGGATCAGCCCTGCCGAGAGGGTCAAAACCATCAAAGCCGCCCAGGTCCCGCCCGGATTGGCCCGCAGCGAACCCCACACGTCTCCCCGCATCAGGCAGGACCACGAAGTCGTCATTCCACAGGACGGACAGGGCACGTTCCAGACCAGTTGCCATGCGCATGGCGGCAGTCCCAGCTGTTCATGTGTACCCAGTCCCCGGGAATCCGGCCGCAACAGTCCCGCCACAACCAGCAGCGACAACATGCCAAAACCGGCCAGCGCCGCCACAATCCGCAGAGGTCGACCGATCGGAACGGCAGTTGCCAGGTGACACGTTGTCCGCCGGGAAGTTCCGGTTTCGGCGGGGACGTTAACGGGATTGCTGGTTTGCGACAAGGCCATTCACCAAGTTTCCGGAGGCGGGGCACTGCTTTTCTGCCGGTTTTCTGCGCTGGCCACGACCGGGCGGTGCCTATTCCGGTTGCGTCGGGCTTTCGGACTGGAAACTCTTCCACTTCATGGCGCGGCGAAACGGCTCGATCCGCAGGATGACTTCGCCGTTCTGGAACAGCCGCACCGTCCCGCTGGTTTCGCTGACCGTAATCGCGACGGCTGATGTGTTTTTGCTGATCGCCGCAGCCGAAAAATGTCGTGAACCGAGGCCGGTGGTCAGGGTCAGTTCAACCGGAGCCGTATCGATGATGCGGCAAGTCGCCTCGACTGTTCCGTCGGCGGCGATCACGAACATGCCGTCCATCTGGGCGATTTCCTTGATCGATTCACGGACCCGTGCATCGGACAGGTTCCGTTCACGCCGCGGGTAGCCTTTGACAAAGTCAAAAACACTGGCACGGCTTTCTTCCAGCACCTTGCGATGATCGCCCACCACAAAAATCGTGCCGACCGGTTTCCCTTCGCGCCCTTCGCGGCCAATGTCCACGGCCAGATCAACCACCAGTTTCAGTGTGTCGAGAGGAACTTTGGTTTCCAGCTTGCGCAGGTCGCGCGCGGTCAGCTTCCCCAACCGCTCGTTCAGCCGGATGACACTGATGGTATCGACTGATTCGGAATCGAAACTGCTGTAGACCGCAACCACGGCGGCTCCGGGGCGGATCCATTCGTCCACGACGGCAACGAGGATGGCCTGAGTCAGACGGTCGGCGACGGTGGACTCGGGGATGTCCAGCTCGATTACCCGCAAGCCCGCGCCGCGCGCCGCCCCCACGACGCTCTGCAAATGGCTGGCAACAAACAGCGGGACTTTTCCTGCCCGCGCTGCGAGTTCCGCCCAGTCCACATCAAACTCCAGCAACAACATCACCGCTTCAGCCTCTACCGGGCCTGACATGGCGACGGCGGCATCAAAATAAAGCAGCAGTGATTTCAGGTCGCGCGCGGATACCATGAACCTGGATGCGTATGGGAAAGGAGCCTGGAACGGGAATAACCGTGGTGGCAGCAACGAATGCCGTGTGCCCCAACGGTTCAGGCAATCTAAAGGCAATTTGTTTGCAAAACAACAGGCCACCGCCAGACGCAGCAGGTCACCTGCCGACAGACAACTCCTGCTTCTGTCCGCACCGGTTTGCCGTGGCGCAGAACGACGATACTATCGAATCGTACCGCCGTCAGATTTTTGGGATGCCTGGCGGGCAGAATCCGGATCGTTGTTCAGATAGTCCGACCAGGCGCGGACATCCGGTCCCAGCGTCTGGCCGGTGACTTTGGCCAAAGACTGGGTTGCCCGCAATTGCACGGCCGGATCGGCGTCATTGAGTGCTGCTGCAAGGCTGTCGATGCTGGCCTGGCCGGGGAATTCACCGAGCATCCGTATCGCAGCCAGCCGAACGTCGATATTGGTGTCACCCGCAAATATCGAACTGAGTGCGGCCACCGCCTGTTCCTGCGACATGGCCTTCCAGGCCTGGACCACGGCCAGCCGGACATCCGGGTTCGGGTCGGTGATCGCCCGTCGCAATGCATCCCAGGTGGTTGGACAGTCCAAACGGGCAAGTTCATGGATGGCTTCGATGCGGTTGATCAGGACCGGTTCGGTCAAAGCCGTTTCACCCAGTTTGTGGGCAGTTCGATTGAGTGCTTCGCCTCCCTCCGCCAGCGCATCGGTCGCCATCTGGCTCATCTGCCTTTTCCGCTCAAAGACGGAATTGGCAATCTGTTCTTCCTGTTCCCAGCGCTCGACAATGCGTGGTGAAAACCGTCCCAGCCGCCAGAATCTGCCTTCGGCGCATCCGCCAGCCGCCAGTGCCACCAGCGGCGCGATCAGCATCCATCCGGATCGCGCCGGAAGACGTTGCGAAAAGGGATTGGCCGGCACGACTTGCCTCGGGGTAACCAGACTTCGGGAAACAACAGGTACGGGACGTTAGCAAAACCGCAACAGACCGGCCACGCCATTTTGGCCCTGCACCTGGTCGCTAGCAGGGTTTTCCGGGCTCCGTTGGCGCTCATTCCGCCGGACGAACCAGAGGCCTCGCCATGCAGCAGTCGGACGCAACTGTCGAAAGCAGGCGCAAAAAAACGGCCCGCACTGTTCCGTGCGGGCCGCAAAATTCAGCGGGCCTGGTTTGTACCGGGGTATTTCCAGAACACTACAGCTTCTGGAACCTGGGCAATTCAGGGCCAGTCGCGGTCAATCGCGATCCAGTTCGGAAATGTCCAGATCCGCGTCTCCGTCGTCGTGGTGACCAGACTCGCCTGTAACCGGAACTGCTTCGATCCGGCGGGGGCCCTGGGCCGGACGGTTGCCTTCCTGTTTTTTGGATTCGTCGTAGTACTGGCCATATCCGTAACCGTAACCGTAGCCATAGCCATATCCGTTGTAGGAGTACCCGGCGCGATAGGCACCATAGGTGTAATTGCTGCCGTATCCGGTTTGGGCTCCGACACCGTTTACCACAACGCCAACCACGTTGGCACCGAGGTTGCGCAGAATGTCAACCGCTCGTTCCGCACTGACGCGGACGTTCTTTTTGATGCGCATCGACAGGATCACGCCATCGACACGGGCCGCGATTGGGCAGGGATCGGTGACGGCAAGCAGAGGCGGGGTGTCGATCACGACAAAATCGTAATCCCGCCGCATTTGCTCGATCAGCGTTTTTACCTGGGGCGAGGTGCTCAGTTCGGCGGGGTTACTCGGTTTGGAACCGCACGGCAATACCGAGAGGCCTTCGATTTCTTCGACTTCGAAAACGACTTCGCGCCAGTCCGTATCGCCGCTCAGTACGGTTGCGAAACCTTCTTTGGATTCGATGTTGAACATGGTGCCCTGGCGGGGGCGGCGCATGTCACCATCGACCAGCAGAACCCGTTTTCCCGACTGGGCGATCGACACGGCGAGGTTGGCGGCGATGGTGGATTTGCCGTCACCCGGCGTGGGGCTGGTGACCTGAATGACCGTGTTTTGCTGGCCATGAATGTTGAAGTAAAGCGCCGTGCGGACCGCCCGGAAGGCTTCGCTCGACTGGCTGCGCGGCCGATGATGCACGCACACGACGGTATCGAGAGGGGAACCTTCCAGCTGGTAACGTTTGCCCTGGGTAATGACCGGAATGTGACCGATCAGCGGCAACCCGAGATGGCGGATGACTTCGTCCGGATTGTGGAATGTTTTGTCAGCCAAATCGACCAGGCATCCGAGTCCGAATCCCAGCAGTGAACCGACCAGCCCGCCGACAGCGAGCACAACGGGCAGGATGGGCCAGACTTCTTCGGCCTGGTTGGCGGCACGGAGGGTTTTGAAGTCAAAACCTTTTT
>JBGSVU010000666.1:0-2293 GCA_041752775.1 Pirellulaceae bacterium
CAACGCCAAAGGTCCCAGCATCACCATCGCACAGCAGGGTGACCCACTCCACCCCTTCTGTGGAGCGCTGATCAACACATCAATTCCCAGGGCCTGCATGTCCAGCCAAATCGCGCCGGAGGCAATACAGTCGAGAACGAACATGCCTCCCACGCTGTGTGTCGCTTCGGCTACGGCGACCAGATAGTCGTCGGGCAAAATCATCCCTGCAGACGTTTCAACGTGCGGCGCAAAAACGAGATCAGGCCGCCCGGACCGGATTACGGCGATCACGTCGTCAAGCGGCGGCGGTACGAACGCGGCCTGCGGGGAGTCGCTGGTGGCGCGGGCTTTCATAACCGTTTCGGCAGCCGGTATCCGGCCGGCCTCAAAAATCTGCGACCAGCGAAAACTGAATAGTCCATTCCGGATCACCAGGCATTTTTTTTCACAGGCAAACTGCCTCGCCACAGCTTCCATGCCGAAGGTTCCACTGCCCGGAACAATGGCCACGGCCGTCGCGCCATAGACCCGTTTGAGCGTTGCGGACAGGTCGTTCATCACCTGCTGGAACGCAAGCGACATGTGGTTCAGCGAACGGTCCGAGTAAACAACCGAATACTCCAGCCATCCGTCTGGATCGACATCCTGAAGCAATCCTGTCATTCGAGTTCCCTTCTCAGGTGTCCGTCAATTGTGCAGAACGGCGACGCCTACCAGCCAAACATTTCGCGACCAGGCCGCATTTCCCCGGTCCGCATTTCCCCGGGCCGCATTTCCCCGGGCCGCATCTCCCCGGTCCGCATCTCCCCGGTCCGCAGTGCCCATCATCGATCCACGTTCAGGCCGTGTGAAACACTTTCAGGGAGCGCTGACAACTGCCACTGTCATGAATCGAATTTTCCGGCGGTGCAGCAGCAATCACAGGCGCCCCCATTGCATCGCAATCCCGGCCGGTCAGGCATCCAGCAATCGTGCGGTGGACTATTCGTCGACCTGTTCACTGGCCGACGGCACGACGTAGCGGGTCATGTAGTAACCACATTTCGGACAGATCACATGCGTCGGCAGGCTTTCGCTGCACTTGGGGCAGATCGTCAGACGTCGCGCAGTCAGACTGTCGTGGGCCCGGCGGCTGCGGGTTCGGGAATTGGATTGTTTTCTTTTTGGAACAGCCATCGAAAAAGCCCGTCAATGAAAATACCTGGTGGTTCTTTCCAGGTGAGTGTACGAAGTCCGCATGAATCTGGAAAAGATCAAGTTGCGGATTCTAACCAATTCCCCGTGGTTTTCAACGGGAACTCCATTCTATCGTCCCGGAATCTGCAGGAGTCCCGGCTGTTGACACCTTTTCCCCACCTGAAACTCCGGTCCTCTCGCGACGGATTGGCTGGAAAACCGGACTGAACCCCCGGCTGGTTTTGGCACCGATCACGGCATTCCCGTTCCAAACCGCCGGAAAATCGTCGGGTCAACTGGCATGTTTTGGATCATCCCGCCGTTCCGGGGCAGCGGATGGGACCAAGTCACCTGCCAGGTTCGGGACACCTTGCCAAAGTGATGGCGGTCGGACGGGTTCGAACGGGTGGCAGATTAAATTTTGGCGATATTCCGGATCATGCACGCCAAAGATGCGACACAATGGTGCCCTTTGCCACCTTGCCCAAACCCTTCACTTGTCACCCCTTTTCGCTCAATTATACTCGATTCCGACGGTGGACTGGCAACCAATTCACCGGAAAAAACTTGTAAGAATGCTTCCCTGAAAATTCTTCGCTGGACCAGTCTTTCTGATTGGCAGGCGGCGATTTCTACCGACTGGATTTGCGACCATGAATGACCAGCGTCAAGTCAGCCTGCGCGATTTGTTGTCCGCTGTTCGGCAGCGTCCGTTTCTGTTTTCGTTTGTATTTGCCGCAGTTCTGGTCGCCGTTGTGTCAGTCTGGTTCTGGTTGCCCCGCGAGTACGGTTCCGAGGGACGCGTTTATGTCCAGATGGGGCGGAACAGTCTGGACCTCGATTCTGCCACCGGCAACAAAGCCGTCACGGTGATGGCGGTACCGGAGAATGAAATTCGCACCGTCACGGAAATCCTTAAAAGCCGGGGCATTCACGAGCAGGTCGTCGACGACATTGGCGCGGACGAAATCCTGGCCGGAGAACTGCATCTGGTCCCCTCATGGCTGGTCGAACAGATCGACCAGGCAAGCGGAGGGCCGCCAGGCGGACTTTCCCAACAGGAGTACAGTCAGCTGGACAAACGCGAGCGGGCGGCAAGAAAAATCGGCCAGGACCTGACTGTTTATCTGGAAAA
>JBGSVU010000667.1:0-9132 GCA_041752775.1 Pirellulaceae bacterium
GAAAATTGACCTGTGACGGAATACTAGCTGATGCCGAAGACTTTGCTTAGGCCTCCAGGCTGTACGTGAAACCTTCTTCCCCCGCGTCGACTTTGACGCTCGAAAACTCTTCGCCTGCCGCCATTTTGTTGAGGAACTCGCCTGACAGCTCGGGCAAGAGGGTCTTGTTCAGAATCTTGTCGACGTTTCTGGCGCCCGTATCAACTTCGGTGCACCGTGCCACGATCGTATCGACCACCGCATCGCTGTACTCCATTTTGGCGCCGTAGTTTTCCCGGACTCGCCGGACAACCTTGTTCATCTTCAACCGGACGATCTTTCGCATGATGTTTTCGGCCAGCGGAAAATAAGGTATCGCGGTCAGACGACCAATAAAGGCGGGCTTGAACCATTTCAGCAACTCCTCATGCATCGATTCGGCCAGCGCTTCAGGGCTGGGAGTCGTGTCCGGATCACTGCACAGGCTTTTGATCAGGTCGGTGCCTGCATTGGAAGTCATGATGATGACGGTGTTTTTGAAATCGATATCGCGACCTTCTCCGTCCTTCATGTGCCCCTTGTCAAAGACCTGATAGAAAATATCCTGAACGCCGGGATGGGCCTTTTCCATTTCGTCCAGCAACACGACGCTGTAGGGTTTGCGGCGAACGGCTTCGGTCAGGACACCACCTTCGCCATAGCCGACATATCCGGGAGGTGAGCCCATCAGCAGTGACACCTTGTGTTCTTCCTTGAACTCGGACATGTTGATCACTGTCATGTTCTGCTCGCCCCCGTACAGCAGTTCGGCCAGCGTGATCGCGGTTTCGGTTTTGCCGACACCGCTGGTACCCGCCAGCAGAAAGACACCAATGGGGCGGCTGGGGTCGGTCAGTTTGGCACGCGATGTCTGAATGCTCTCGGCGATCTGTGCCATCGCGTGGGACTGGCCAACGACCGATTCTTCCATGCGATCCTTGAGATTGATGATGGTCTTGATTTCGTTGGCGACCATTCTGCCCACCGGAATTCCGGTCCAGGCTGCCACGGTCGATGCGATCGCTGACGAATCACAACAGCCGAACACGAGGGGGTCTTCACCCTGCAGATCCCGGAGCTGGATTTCGAGCTGGCGAATTTCGGCGCGGACCTTTTCCACATCGACAGGATCCGCGGGGGCCGTTGCCGCGGCGGTGGACGTTTCTTTTTTGGCGGCTGCGGATTTTTTGTCTCCACGCTGGGCACTGTCCGCTGCGGTGGCGCCGGCTGGTTTGCCATTGGCGGACGCTTCCGCCGCTTCCTCCTGGTTCAGCAGGCGATTGCATTCGTTCAACCGGCTGACCAGGTCCAGTTCCTTTTGCCAGCGTTCTTCCAGCGTCTTTTTCTCCGCTTCCACATCCTGTCGGGTTTGCTGCAGCGTGGCGATGCGATCGGCGTGATCGATGCCCGCTTCGTTTTCGCGTTCCAGAATTCGCAGAGTAGTTGCCAGCTGTTCCAGCCGACGGACACAGGATTCGATCTGGGGCGGCGTTGAATTCTGGCTCAGCCCAATCCGGGCACAAGTGGTATCCAGCAGGCTGATGGACTTGTCGGGCAGCTGTCGACCGCTGATGTAACGTGAAGAAAGTTTGACAGCGTCTTCGACCGCCTCGCTGAGGATTCGCACCTTGTGATGTTTTTCGAGGGTGGAAACCAGCCCCCGCATCATTGCAATGGCAACTTCTTCCGAGGGTTCACCCACGTTGACGACCTGGAACCGGCGGGCCAGTGCGGCGTCGCGTTCGAAGTATTTTTTATATTCCGCCCATGTGGTGGCGGCGATGGTGCGCAGCTCTCCGCGGGCGAGGGCCGGTTTGATCAGGTTGGCGGCGTCGCCCTGTCCTGCCTGGCCGCCGGCACCGATCAGGGTATGGGCCTCGTCGATAAAAAGAATGATCGGGGTGGCGGAAGATTTGACTTCTTCGATAACAGTTTTCAGGCGGTTCTCGAATTCACCCTTGACGCCGGCTCCGGCCTGCAGCAGTGCCAGGTCGAGAGTTCGCAGCTGGACGTTCTGCAGGGCCGGCGGAACATCGCCCTGGGCAATTCGCAGTGCGAAACCTTCTGCCACGGCCGTTTTGCCGACGCCAGGCTCGCCGGTCAGAATCGGATTGTTCTGGCGGCGGCGGCAGAGGATATCGATGACCTGGCGAATTTCATCATCACGACCAAGTACCGGATCGATTTTTCCCCGGCGGGCGCTGTCGGTCAGATCGACGGTGTACTGGTCGAGGTTGGGTGTTTTGGTGGGGCCCTTGCGGCCTTCTTTTCCGCCGGAAGGTGTGCCCGCCTGGGAGTCTGGAGTTCCCTGTGACGCTGATTCCGAGGACTCCCGGCAGGTGTCTTCGAAGGACTTTTTCAGCGAGTCATAGGAAATTTTTTCGAACTCGGGGCTGATCGCTTTGGTCGAACGGGCCAGGCTGTCGACGCCCATCATGGCGAGGACCAGGTAACCGCTGCGAATCTGGTTGTCGCCAAATTCGACCGACGCCAGCAACCAGGCCTCACGAATCAGGTCGACGATATTCTGGCTGAGTGCCGGCGGGCGGGCGTTGCCGGTTTTGAAACGGTCCATCGTCTTTTGCAAATCGGCCAGCAGTCGCGACATGTTGATGTCAAACTCCCGCACAATCGCTTCGAAGTCGCCATCGGTGCGTTCGGTCAGTTTCATCAGCCAGTGTTCGATTTCGACATTGTAGTTGGTTCGCGACAGACACAGTCCGGCGGAACCTTCCAGCGTCTGTTTGCACAGCGGGTTCAGTTTGGAGACGAGCGATTTGAGATTCAGTGACAGCATGATTTGATTTTGCACTCCCTGTTCCGGTTATCCCCGTTGTGGGGCAGCCGGATTGTACGACAATTGAAAATGGAAATGGACGACAGGCCTGAAAACATCTTTTGTTAAATCAATTCCGGTCAGGTTCCTCCTGTTTGGCAACTACCCTGCCAGTTGTTGCGTCAGGGGAAAACCATCAACTGCCATGACGGCGTCAGTCGAATTGCGATCCGGCGTCCGCGTGATCAACCAGCTGTTCTGACCCAGTCGCGTGACGCCCCGCAATTCGCATTGGGGAATTTCTACGGCCAGCAATTCCAGCTGGACATCAAAATCAAACTGAATTCCAACGGCGGTCCGCACCAGTTGCGCCAATGCGTTCAGTCGCGGGGAACCGGACAGAAACGTCTCGAACTCCGCATAGTTCAGCGGGCCGAGGTGAATCCGGAACTTGCCCTGAACGTCCCAGATGCGATCGCCGATTATAAACGACTGGCCCAGTGAACAGTTCAGACCGTCCGGATTCTGTCGGGTCGGCATCCAGGAACGGCTGTCCGAATCGAGTTCCAGCCACTGGCCGGAAAACTGTTCGATCCGGACAGGCACCTGAAAAACGTCGGCCAGCATGGTCATCAGCGAAAGGGCGTTTTTCGGGTTTGTGGAATGCAGACTGGCGTACAGAATATTGACCGAATCGTCATACAGCTGGCGATTGCGCAACCCGCCCGTCCCAAAACCGGCAATCGAATAAAGGCTGCGCGTGAACAGGTCTTCGCGACCTCCCAGCAGGGTCGCTTCGTACGACAGCGGGGCGCGATACTTGATGGACGCCCGGTAAAACAGCGAGAGAATCCGGTGCGTCAGCAGGTCCAGAAACTCTTTTTCCGGCGCATTCAGCTGGTTTTTGTTCAGGCCGGAACGTGAAATACTGTTGATGATTCGCTGGGTGTCGTGCCAGGGCAAAACGCCCTGGGGACCGTACAGCCCCATAAAGGTCGTGACCATTTGGGGTGTGACGGGACTGCCTTTTTCCGCCCCGGCATCGCCCGAACTGTCGCCGTTTGCAGCGGCCCCCGCCGCTGCCGATTCGTCCGACCCGGGCGGAAGGTGCCGTACCAGCTGCAGGACTTCGGCACCCGGAAAGGTCCGCGAAGGGCAGCTGACCAGCCGAACATACTCTTCGTCCGGGTGGATATCGGTCCCCAGTTCGCCGTGGGGATTTCCCCAGCGCGCAGCGATTTGGCGCAGCAGACGGTTGGCCTGCAAAAAGGAAAACCGCCAGGTTTCCTTTTGCAGCAAGTCAGCTACACCAGGTTTTGCATTCCTGCGCGGATTGGCCATCGATGAAGCGTTCCCTGACGTCGACTGGATTTTGCCGTCGCCTGTGTGAAAGAATTGATATTGCTGTACATCGCCAAAAACCGTTCCAGCACACAGGCAAACAGGAACAGGTTTCCGGCAGTGAATTTTTCTTCGTCAAACTCCAGGGTGATGCTCGTCCCGCGACACATCGCACCCGAACGGTCACCAGGAACCCGCCCCAGCATCGGGGCACTGCTGACCTGCAGCAGTCCCGAAACCGTCGTCGCGGTGACCTCGTCATCGCGGAAATCATACAGCGTCAGCAGTTCCCGCAGCGCCATCGCCCCCTGTTCGCTGTTCACCAGTGACAGATGATTCAGGGACAGGTGAGACACCACACGCCACCGCAGTCCCTGTCCCATCGGCGGTCGCAGGGGCATCGTCGGTTTGGTGTAACAGCGCAGCGAGACGGGGCCACCCCCGGCCAGTTGCAATCCGGGCTGTCGGCCCCCAAACGGCATCCGCCCGGGCAAATTGCGGTTGGTGCAGACCGTTTCGACGTCCATCGTCCAGCGCCCCGGTTCATGGGGATTGAACTCCAGATCGACGAACGATATGTCCATTTCCGATCCGCGTTCCAGGTCCGTTTTTCCAGGGGATTCCCGCCGGACCGCGTGCCAGAATCCTGTAGGGCGTCCGGACGGACCGTGCCGAAAGGAGTAAAACGGCACAAACTCCTTCTTCTCGCCCGTCTCCGAAACTCCCGTCACGGATTCGATGGAATAAACCTCGTGGGCGGTGGGACGGCGCGAATCGGGAACGATCGAATAGGCCGCATCAAAATGAGTCAAACGAATCGGCTCGGCCCGTTTCGCAAACAGATTGGTTACCGGAGTGCATCCGGTGGCCAGGGCATCCGCTTTGACTTGAGGTTCCAGCTCTTTCCACCTGCGCCGGAGGTAGAAAAACAGCTCCAGCTTCGGGCCCTCAATCTTCGAAATGGCCCTGGACACATCGACATCGAAAAAGAGAAACTTCTCGGGAAAAGCGAAATACTCGGAAACCAGCCGATAGCCCTGAAAAGACTGGGGGGGATAATTGACCAGCCCCTCATCAGGATCGAACCCGACATACCGGATCGCGTCCCCGTCCAGGGCAACCGCGGCCGGATCCTTTGCCGAGGCCCCGACGCTGACACCGAGGACGCCATCGAACATCATTTCAAAAAACTGGTAGTTGAACGGCGGCGAAAGGCGAATGAAAAACCTAAAACACTTTGCCCTGAATTTCGAAAAGGACACCTCGCGCCCCAGTGTGGTCAGCGATATTTTCTACAGCCCCAGTGGCTGGGCAGCCAAAGGCCGTTCCGGCGCCTCAAACGGCACCCCCCGCAACTCCACCGACGCGATTTTAACAGGCCAACAGGTCACCGGATAACAGGTCTGGAAATAACAGGGCTCGCCATCGACCGGATCGGTTTCCACGATCGATCCGCGAGGAATTTCATAACCCTCGTACTGTTCCGCCTGGGAACTGTCCAGCGTCATCCCAACCACACAGGAGGAAGGGATCGGACGCTGGTAGTGCGGCAGGAGAATGTCGAGGTAGCTGGCGGCGATCTCCGGAAATTCGTCTTCCAGTTTCAGCCGCGTTCGCGCGTTGAGATAGGCAAAGGCCTCGACCAGCCGTCCGACGTAGGGATCGTACTCGCCCTCGGTGCCAAACCGCAAATGGCTGGCGATTTGCGGATGAGCCTGCGCAAACTGGTCGCCCAGCCGCCGGACGTACTGCAATTCGCTATTGTAAAATCTGAGCAGATCGTCGCTCATCGCAGCGTGGTAACCAGGATTTGGTGTGATTTGGGATCGAGTGTCGAATCAAATTTGACTTCAGCAGGATCGGGAAACGCCCGAATCAGTCCATCAATGCGAAAACGCAGCGTCCGGTCGAGGCGGTCGCGGTTGTCCACCAGCTGAACCCGGATCTTCAAAAATCGCGGTTCGTGAATCCGAATCGCGTCCTCGACCAGCCCGCGAAAAATCTGCCGGTCCGCCGGCGAGGACATGTTGACTCCGGCAAAGTCCGGAACTCCGTAATTCGCCAGCGAACGCTCCAGTTCATCCAGGACCGGAGGCCAGGTGGATACCCTGAAGCGGGTGTTCAACAAATTCTCAAGGTCCCGTTTGACAGAGTCCATCAGTTGCGCAATCGATTGCCGACCATCGTGGTGTCCCGCATTTTCGTCCAGCGAAAAACGGTCCAGCAGCGAGGCCCGCAGTTGATCATCGTCTTTGCCAGGTTTTTTCATGTTGATTTTACAGTGGGCCGTGGGTGCCGTCTCAACTGTCTTCGTCCCGGTCGAATGTCACCGTCTTCAGTTCCATGATGGAAACATCGTCCTGATCCACGCCAAACATTCTCTGCCCGACTCCCTGCACCAGCCCACCGCTTCCTTCGGTCCATTCCGTTGCACGTCCCAGACGGAGGTCCATGGAAATCTGCGAATCTTCCGTTGAAAAATAGCGCACGGGAATATAGACAAAACCGCTGGGGCCGTCGGCGACATACATTTCACACTGCCGCCACAGCAAATCGCGCGGGCGTGTCGCCGGAGCAAACTCCATGCTGATCACGCGCGAAACAGGAACCCAGAAATACTTGCCGGTGCTGGTCAGGACTTCGAAGAACCCAGCACAGAGGTCATCCAGATCGCGGAAATCCTGAAACGGATTCCCGTTGCAGTTCCCGGCAACAGGCTCGCGTCCCTCTTCGGCCTCGGCCGCCAGATCGGCTGCTTCGGCAAGGTTGCCCGCCTGCAGGGCGACCAGCGACTTCAGTCGCTGGCCAAGCGAATCATCGGGCTCGCCCAGAAATTCTGGCATGCGTCCCTCGGTCCAGACCTCCCGCCGCGATGTTTCGGCCCGGATCAACTGCCGCAGCAACGCGGTGGCCACGGCCTGGTCCGGATTCTGGAGGGCGATGGTTTCCAACTGTTTGTCGGCTCGAACCAGATCGCCGCGGAAACAGAACAGCTCCGCCAGAATCTCGCGACCGCCTGTCATTTTTGGTGAATCCCTGACAAATCCGGTCGCCGATTCGACAGCTTCATCAAGTTTGCCCTGATTGAAAAGTTCAAGTGCTTTCATGGAGACCTGTTGTGGGTTGGGTTGATTTTGCGGGACGTGATTTTTGCGGGACGGTGGCGCTGCTGAATCCGGGAGGGGCGCTCGTCAGGGCTGGTTCTCAATCGTGGTTTGCATGCGAATGGAGGCCGTCAATTCATCCAGCTGGTAATGTGGTAACAGATTGAATTTGCAAATGTAACTGCCCGGTTTTCCGGGGTTGCCGGAAATCATGACTTCGGCTTCACGCAGGGGGCGCTGGGCCTTGGTTTCCGGTCTGGCGGAATCATCAGGCGTGACATAATTTTTGATCCAGGCATCCAGTTGTGACTGGATTTCTTCCGGTTCGCGAGCTCCCCCGACCACGTCACGCATGATGACTTTCAGGTAGTGGGCAAAGCGCGAGACACACAGAATGTATTGCAGCATCGCAGAAATATTGGCGTTGGCCGTGGCGACTTCACTGTCATAAACAGCCGCTTCCTGAATCGACTGGCTGCTGTAATAGGCAGCGTAGGGCGTGCCATGGCATTGGCAAATGGGCAAAAATCCCAGACGCGAAAATTCCGCTTCCTGCCGGTCCGTTACGATCAGGTCTGTCGAGGAACGCGGTGAAACGCCGGCCCGGTCAGTCCCAAACGAAATCGACGGCAAAGTCGTAATCAGCCCCCCCCCATCGCGATTGCGCTCGGTCCCGCGAATATCTGCCAGCCAGCCCGATTCCTGGAACGACCGGATCAGCACCTGGGCCCACGCAAAAGAAGCATTGCCCCAGAGATATTTTTCCACGTCCGCGCCAGCCACTTCCTCGCGAAAACAGAATCCCCGGACCGAAAGATTGTCGTAGGGTTCCCGCATCAGAATTCTGGGGAGTGCCAGTCCCACGAAACGGGCATCCTCGGTTTTTCGCAAAGAACGCCATTTCACGAACTCGGGCGAACGAAAACCGGCTGCCAGATTGACGTCGCGTTCCAGAGTCAAAAAACTGTCGACGCCGAAAAGTGCAGGCGAAGCGGCACAGACAAAAGGGCAAAAAGCCGCAGCAGCCAGCCCCGCCAGATTTCCCAGAATCCCGATATCATCGAACGGATGCTCGGCTGTCGGGCGCGGATGAATCTCATAGTCACCAATCAGAACGCTGTAAGGAATTCCGCCTGGCGAACCAAACTCATCTTCGTAGATTTTTTTGAAAAGGTCGCTGTTGTCAAACTCGTTGGAGCGCTCAAAGTCGCGCTGGATTTCCCGCCAGGTGACGCTGAGCATTTTCAGCATCACACCATGCCCGCCTTCTTCATCAGCGGCGTTCACCAGCATCTCGATGCCGCGCCAGGAACTCTCCAGTTTCTGAAATCGGGGATGATGCAGGACCGCATTCAACTGGTCACTTACGATTCGGTCAATCTCGGCGATATGCCAGGAGAGTGTCTGTGCCGCATCCCGTTTCCACGCGGAAAATTTCTGGCCTGGTTCAGTAGCATAATCGTTGCCCAGCCACAGTCCGAGCGCCCGGCTGACTGGCATTTGTCCCGTATTGAACTCGTCCAGCCAGGGAAGGCTGGAGGACGGGCGAACCGGGCTGTCTGTCACCCGGTCCAGAACGGGCGTGGCGTCATTTTTCGCCGCAAGACTGACAGGGGGCGTGACCGGAACCCCACCGGGCGAAGGAATTCCGGACTGGGACTGGTGCCGCTCTTGCATGATCTGTCGAGTAGCTCCAGCAATTTCACGAATGGTACGATATCGGTTCAGCGCCCGAGGGGCCTGCCCGACGAAAAACCACAGTCATTCCCCCGGCGACACTGCAGTCATCCGCAGTCACCGGCGGGGAAGGCCCTGGGCGAGACAAATTCAAACTGCCAATTCCCTGTTCGAAAAAAATGCGGCTCCTCCAGCCCCTGCCGGACTGGTTTCGTT
>JBGSVU010000668.1:0-6548 GCA_041752775.1 Pirellulaceae bacterium
TTCGTGCCCCGCCGGTGTTTGCTGCCAGCTGTTGGCGATTGTGATCCAGATGCTGCTGAAGATCGAACCCAGGGCGACCATGCAGGCAGCAAAAAAATGAAATGCCGGACTGACCCGGTCATGTCCGTAGACCAGCACCGCCAGAAATCCGGATTCGAGAAAGAACGCGAAAATGCCCTCCGCAGCCAGCGCGGAACCGAATACGTCACCCACAAACCGCGAGTACATCGCCCAGTTGGTTCCAAACTCGAACTCCATCACAATGCCCGTCGCAACCCCAATCGCAAAGTTGACACCGAAGATGCCCGTCCAGAACCGGGCGGCATCCATGTAGGACGAATCCTTGCGCCACAGCGCCATGCCCTCAAGGTATGCGATGATCATTCCCAGCCCGATCGTCAGCGGCGGGAACAGATAGTGGAACATGATGGTGAGTGCAAACTGAATGCGCGACAGCATCACCACGTCTAGCTCAGCCAACATCGTATTCTTTCTTTCGCGTGTATCGAACAGAATCGTTCCGCATTCTAACGCTCTGCAGTCTCCAGCGACCGAACGCGTCAATTTGATACAGCGAAGAACTGAAACATCGCGGGTTCAAAAGCGAGCGTGCCTGCACAATCAACACGATTCCCCCCCTAATTCCGGGCTGTTGTCGTCAGCCGGGACTTCCATCCAGAAGTAACCGCGCAGGTCACCTTCGGAAAACCCGGTCGCCCGATCGCTGGGGTAGCTGGATGCTATGGCGGCCCGGACTTCAGGCATCACCTGGGCCTCGTTGAATCATGCCCGACCTCGCAACATTCCGTGCCAGTAGAGATTCGGCAGCCCATACTTTTTGAGCATCATCATGCTGAAGCGTTCTTTGGACTGATCAAAGGGAAACGATTCCTGCGGGTTTTTGTCATAGTCGAACTCCGCCAGGACCATGCTGTTGTAACCGGTGACCAGCGGGCAGGAAGTGTAACCGTTGTAATTCCCGGAAAGTGGTTTTCCCTGAATCATGTCGAGGATGTTGGCGACGGTTGCCGGGGCCTGTTTGCGAATGGCTGCTCCCGTTTTCGAGGTGGGCAGATTCGAGCAGTCACCCAGAGCAAAAACGTTTTTGTACGTCACATGCTGGGTCGAGTGTTTGTCGACATCAGCCCAGCCGCCCTCACCGGCGAGGGGACTGTTTTTCAGAAAATCCGGTGGGCCCATTTTGGGGCTGACGTGAATCATGTCGTACTGGATCGTGACCTGTTCCTGCGTCTCAAGAATCTGAAACACGGCCTCTTTGGCTTCGGGACGAATTTCAATCAGGTCGTGATTCAGGCGGACTTCCATGTGGCGTCGTTCAACGGCCGATTCGAGAGTTCTCGCATATCGGTCGACCGCGAAAATCCGCGGCATACCGACGGCAAAGATGACTTTGCATTTGTCGCGAATTCCCTGTTTGCGAAAATAGTCCTCGGCCAGAAAGCAGATTTTCACGGGCGCGCCGCCGCATTTGACCGCTCCCAGGGGATGCGTAAACAGTGCCGCCCCACCCCGGAACTTCTGCAACGTCTGCCAGGTCGAGTCCACGGTTTCGTAACTGTAATTGCTGCAAATGTCGTGCGTGCCGACAATTTCTTTGGACAGGCCCTTGATGGCCGTCCAGTTCAGTTGCAGTCCGGGGCACACGACCAGAAAGTCGTAACCGATGGCTTGACCGCCACGGGTCGAAACCGAGTTGTTGTGCGGATCGAACGATTCCACATAATCGCGGACCCAATTCGCGCCGCGGGGAATGAAGTCGGCTTCGTTGCGTTCGGATTCTTCTTTGGGGAAGATCCCGCCGCCAACCAGCGTCCAGAGCGGCTGATAGTAGTGCCGCTCGCTGGGCTCGATGATCGTGACGTCCAGGCTGGCGTTTGAGTTCAGCAACTGGGCTGCAACCGTAATGCCCGCCGTGCCTCCACCCACGATCGCGATGCGAGTTTTTTCTGACATGCCAGTCTGTTCCTGAAAACGGAGTCGATGTGTAGTTACGAAGGATCGCGGTCCAGGTTTTTGCCGAAGCATTTTCCGAACTGAACAGCAAAGGCCAGACTGCGCTGGATTTCGGGATTGCGCAGTGCCCCCAGCAGGCCCAGCATTCCGATTCGTGCCTGTGATGGCTTTTCGCACTGGTGTTGCTGGGCGCTGGTCAAGGACTGGGCCGCATTGTTGACTATCCTGACCGCGTGGGGATTCAGAATGTCCGAATCGAGCAGGTCGCCAATATGCATCAAATGCTCATGGTCGACCTTGCTGCCCAGCCAAAGTGCCGCCTGCAACCCATTGGCCAGCGCCCGTTCGATGTCGACTCCATCGGCGTCGCAACGTTGCTGGAATTCGTCGACTACATCAACCAGCATCGCCACGACATTCGGCATGGAGCTGGCCAGTTTCGCCAGCTGGGCCAGTTGCGGCAAACTGTCAACCAGCTCTCCAATCGCCGAAACCGTGGCGGGTTCTGAAAGTTTCTCCAGCAACCCGCCCAGGCCCTTGATTCTTTCGTCCACATCGACACCGGAACGGGCTGCCCGGGCCACCGTTTCGTCGATCGCATCCGCTCCGGTCGCCATCGCGTCATCGACCGAAATCCCCATTCTCCCAAACAGGGCCTGTTCGAGTGTCTGGGATCCAGAGTGATTCATGCCAAAGCCCTTTCGATCAGACGGTAATTCGCGTCACCGAGGTCAGCGTTGCCGGGATGCCATTCTACCGTGGATTTCTGCTGGCTGGTCACCGGCGGCGGGTGGCGGAAGATTTTTCTGCTTTCGCTCACAATCACGTACCCGCCGACGAGAATCAGAAAGACGGCAAAGACCTGGATCAGAGCCCGGTGGTTGAGACGCTGATTGATCAGCTGGCCGAGGGCACTGCCCACCAGCCCGATCAGTGCAAAAATGACGATGGTGTTCCAGTCAACCGTCATGCCATGCCCCACGAGGTAGTATTGGTATTTGGCAAACCCAATCGCGGACTTCATCACAATCACAACCAGGCTGGTGCCGATCGCCATCCGCATGGGCAGTTTGCCCAGAATCAGCAGGGCGGGCACAATCAGGAATCCGCCACCCACTCCCACGAATCCCGTCAGCATCCCGACGACGATGCCTTCGATGAACACCATCGCATAACGCCTGGGGCCGCTGGGATGGTGCTGCGTGACCGTTACGTTCGGTAACTCGGGTGCCGGTTTTCCAAACGCCTTGCGAAACATGATGCCTGCCGCCAGCAGCAACACGAATCCGAACACAAACAGCTGAATTGCATCCGCTGCCAAACCGCCGAGGTAGGCACCCAGAAAAGTGCCGAACATGGCGGGGATGCCGAACAGGATCACACTCGACCAGCTGACCTGTTTCGCGCGGGCAAAGGGAATGCAGCCCACCGCCGAAATTAGCCCGACAATCGCCATCGACTCCGCTATCGAAATTTTGGCGTCGTGGCCAACCAGATATACAAGAATCGGAACCGTTATCGTCGATCCCCCCGAGCCGAGCAGGCCGAGTGTGATTCCAATCAACAAAGCACCGACAATGGTCGTTAGCATTTCAGTCCGTCGAATCGAAGATTAGTGGGGCAGTCGCGATTTTAGATTGGCATAGGCAAACATTCCGGTAATGGCTCCCGACAGGGTCACGATCGCCATCCAGGCGCCGCTGCCGATCTGTGCGTAAATCGGCCCCGGACATGCCCCCGTTATCGCCCATCCGGCGCCAAACAGGATTCCGCCAATCACGACGCCCTTGTGAAAGGGTTTGGGCTCGTAAACGATCGGCTGGCCTTCGACCGTTTTCGCCTGAAACCGTTTGATCACCAGCATCGAAATCATGGCAACCACCACACCAACGCCGATGATCAGGTACATATGCGCTTCTTTGAACAGAAACATGTCGTGGACGCGTTGCCAGCGCACCACTTCGGACTTGGTCAGTACGATTCCGAAGTAAACCCCCATCACCAGCGACATCACCAGGCCAAGACCCGAGATGCCGGGCCGGGCGGTACCCGAACGCTCCGAACCTGTCTTCTCAACAACTGATTCCATCTGCCTGATTCCTTAAAACAACAGGTTTCCGAGACCCCAGGTCACACCCAGGCCACCCACAAAGAAGAAAATCGTCGCAACCAGACTTGGCCAGTTCAGATTGGCGATGCCTGTAATCGCGTGCCCCGACGTGCAACCACCGGCATAGCGTGTGCCAAATCCAATCAACAGGCCGCCGAGGAACAACCGCACTGCGCCGCCGAAACTGTTGTAGGCCTCAGGAAGAAACTGGATGGGATCCTCAGAAAGGTAGTGCGTGGCCGCATAGCCGCCAACTCCGATTCCGATGGCAAACAACAACGTCCACATCCCCTTGCGATGGTTGTAGTCCCGGAAATACGGCAACTTGCTGCCCGGAGAGCACATCGCCCCAATTTGCTGGAGGCTGGTGGAAATTCCAAACCCCTGTCCCGTCAGAAAGTACAACAGGGGAACCGTCAAGCCGACGAGAATCCCCGAAAACCACCAGGGCCAGGGCTGCAATATGAAGTCCATGGTTCTCGCAATTCAAAGTGAGATTTTGCAAAAGGGTCAATAACGAACAGGGCGTGGGTTTTTTTTCAGGAGCCCAGTCCGATGTGCACGGCTGGGTCCGCTCCGGAATGCCATATCAGTTCCTGTCAAGCGTTTGCTGTTTCACGATTTCCGCATTCGACAGGAAGTTTTTCTTTCTTCCAGGCGTCCAGTCCGCCGTCCAGATTGATGACGTTCCGGATGCCGGCCCGCCGGGCGATGCTGGCCGCAACCATCGATCGCCCGCCTGACCTGCACTGGAACACATAAGTTTTGGCAGGATCCAGCTGGTCAACTTGATGGAACATTTTGCCCAGAAAACGGTGCTGCGAACCCGAAATCATTTCTTCATGCCGTTCGTGTAACCCGCGAACGTCGACCACTTCGACGTCTCCGGATTGCAGGCGTTCGTTCACTTGTCGGGGTGATTCCTGCGGAATCTTTGCCGTGTTGAAGCCTTCATCGGCCACTTTGTCCGCACAGAAATAGCCGCCAATGTTGTCCATGCCGATTTTGTGGAGCACCCGGACTACTTCGGGCAAGTCATGTGCACCGGAGATCAGGTAGACAGGCCGCTCATAATCCAGCAGCGATCCGCCCCACATCGCGACATATTTGGGTTGAATGTTGATCGTTCCGGGGACATGCGCGGCAGCGAATTTTCTGGGCGCCGATGTATCGACAACCATTTCTTTGGCGACGGTCCCGGTCAGGACTTCCGTCGGCATTTTTTGCGGCAGTGAGGGTTCGCCCAGGATCGCCGGACCTTCCCTGTTGACCCGTTTCATGACCGCAAAGTACTGGGGCGCCTCCGGTTGTTCCGAGAGGATATAGTCCACAAAGGCCTGTTCGTCGGTGAATTGCAAAGCCGGATTGAACAGTTTTTCATAGCCCACCGTGCTGGACGGAATCGCACCGAGTCCTTTGCCACAGGCGCTGCCCGCACCGTGGGCGGGCCAGACCTGCAAATGATCTGGCAGGTCGTTGAAAATCCGGATGGAATTGAACAGATCGCGGGCTCCGGGTTCGGCCGTTCCCATAATCCCGGCCGCTTCCTCCAGCAGATCGGGTCGACCGATCGATCCGACGAACACAAAATCGCCGGTGAAGATGCCCATCGGCCTGTCTGCTCCGCCGCCCCTGTCGGTCAGGAGGAACGAAATGCTCTCGGGAGTGTGGCCTGGAGTATGCAGGACCTTGAATTCGACATTTCCGGCTGCGAACGTGTCGCCGTCTTTCAGCAACTGGTGGTCATAGTCTTTGGCGTATTCGTATTTCCACTCCGCCGGTCCTTCATCAGACACGTACAGTCTGGCACCGATCCGGTCGGCCAGTTCCCGTGCCCCGGAGACATAGTCGGCGTGGATATGGGTGTCCGCCACGCCGACGATTCGCACGCCCTCGCTTCTGGCCGTCGCCAGATACTGCTCAATGTCGCGGCCCGGATCCACCACGATGGCTTCACCCGTTTTTTGACAGCCCACCAGATACGATGCGTGTGCCAGAGCCTGGTCATAAAAGTATCGCAACAACATGTCTGGAACTCCCTGAAAAGTATCGCAAAACACTCCCAGTTACCGGTCATGACATTGGGATATGTCACTGTATCGATGTACTGGAACATAAAAAATGTCGAGCCGCTTCTGAAGGCACCCTCTGGGTGATTTTCAGCTGCGGTTCGGCGCTGGAGATGCTGACGTCACGACCGCCAGCGCAATCCGTTCACCCATCGCCAGGGCGACGGAGCCGCGACGTGAGCGGCTTTGCAATTGCACTGCTTCGTGGCAACGGTCTGTTCCTCCATTGCTTTAATGTATCGTGAGATCGGGATATGTCAATCCATGATTTTTCGGGCAAATGGCCGATATTCTGGCCAGGCGGGGCCGGCAGCCCGGCCAGCCTGCACCGGATTGCCGCCCGGGTGCAGTCAGCGGGCAGTCAGCGGGCAACCGGGCCTTCGTCCCCGTTGGAC
>JBGSVU010000669.1:0-4923 GCA_041752775.1 Pirellulaceae bacterium
CTGTTCTGTTCCCCGGAGTCTGGCGCCGTCCGATCGCATCCGGCCAGGACCATCAACGCCAGAAACACGACTCCAGCCGCGCCCCCTGTTGTGTTGGGCAACCACCCCTGCCGCGCTGCATGACGGGTCGCCAGACGGACAGGCCAGGATTTGCATGTTGTGCCCAATGTGAATCACCCTTTGAAAACCGCTATTGATTTGCGTCTGCCGGGCAGCACCAGTTCGCCAACTGTTGCGACAGTCCCATTTTGGCCACAATAGGCCTTCCTTCCAACGGGACTGCTGCCGGAATGACCCGCAGTGCCTGGATGATTTTACCGCGACAGGTGAATGATATGGCATTTTTTCTTGGAATCGATATCGGTACTTCAGGAACCAAAACGATCCTGATCGACAGCCGCGGCAGTGTGCTGGCCCAGGCCACAGGCGAATACGGTTTGTCGCATCCGCAGCCGATGTGGAGCGAACAGAATCCGGAGGACTGGTGGCAAGCCGTCGTCAAAACGGTCCGAACCGTGGTGAAAAAAAGCCGGATCAAAGCCGCCGAAATCCGCGCGATTGGGCTGTCGGGGCAAATGCACGGCGCGGTGTTTCTGGACCGGAACGACCAGGTTGTCCGTCCCGCCATCCTCTGGAACGATCAGCGCACTGCAGAGGAATGTGCAGAAATCGAACGCCGCGCGGGTGGCCGCAAACGGCTGGTTTCCCTCGTTGCCAATCCGGCGCTGACCGGGTTCACGGCGCCGAAAATATTGTGGCTGCGCAATCACGAAACCCGAAACTTTGAACGGACCAGGCGTGTTTTGTTGCCCAAGGACGAGATTCGCAGGCGACTGACCGGCGAATACGCCACCGATGTCAGTGATGCCAGCGGAACCCTGTTGCTGGATGTCGCCCGCCGAAAATGGTCGGGCAAGTTGCTGGAGAAACTGGAACTTGATCCGGAACTTCTGCCACCGGTGTTCGAATCCGAGGATGTAACCGGCCGGCTGACGGATGCCGCAGCCAAACTGCTCGGCCTGTCTTCCGACGTCATCGTCGTGGGAGGTGCAGGCGACTGTGCAGCCGCCGCCCTGGGTACCGGCGTTGTGAAGTCCGGGATCCTGAATTCGTCGCTTGGCACCAGCAGCGTTGTGTTCGCCCACAGCGACGAATTCCGGCTGGATCCGGCCGGACGGTTGCACACTTTCTGCCACGCGGTTCGCGGCAAATGGCACCAGATGGGGGTCACACTGACAGGGGGCGGTGCGCTCAGCTGGTTCCGACAGACTTTGTGCCCGGAGATGCGGCCGTCTGCCGGCCGTTCGGTCTATCAACAGCTGGAGGCGGAAGCCGCCGCAACCGCACCGGGGAGCGCGGGCCTGTACTTTTTGCCCTATCTCGCTGGCGAACGCACGCCTCATGCCGATCCCAATGCGCGCGGCTGCTGGATCGGACTGACACTGTCTCATTCACGTGGACACCTCGTCCGTTCCCTGATGGAAGGCGTGACCATGGCCATGCGCGACACGCTCGAGATCATTCGGGAACTGGACGTGCCCGTGCGCGAGATTCGGGCCACCGGAGGCGGTGCGGCCAGCCCGTTGTGGCTGCAGATGCAAGCCGACCTGTTTGGCCACAGAATCGCCACGATCGGTTCGTCCGAGGGACCGGCCTTCGGCGTCGCCTTGCTGGCCGGTGTCGGTGCCGGAGCCTGGAGCGATATCGTCCAGGCGACCACGGCGACCATCAAGACCGCCGACACGTATCGCCCCAGCCCGGCAACCCGCCGCTGCATGGAGCCGGTTTACAATCAGTTCCGCCAGCTCTACCGCAGCCTGAAGGACGACTTTCAGGCGATTGCATCATTGCCCGCCCGCTCCTGAATTTCCAAAAACGAAGTCGTCCCCTCTCGACCGTCTTCCCAAACTGTCAACCTGGGATTCAGTACAGGGATACTGCAAAAATACCAGACCCCAACGGCGCCCTACTTTTTGCCTGGCGGATTCTCGCGAAGGTAGTTGGCCCAGTTGGTGGCACCGCGTCCAAGGATCGATTCCGGTGCTTCGGCGGCAACCCGCGTGAGAATCTCGACGAGCTTTTCCGCCGGCTGGTTGTCGGCCTTGTACAGCAGAAAACGCTGCCGCTGAAGTTGCTGTCGTTGGTCCGCCGTCAGATAGGGGTTGCCCAGAACCCGGTCAAGTTCCGCCTCGGCTGCCGGCAGGCCCGACTGCTCCCGCAACTCACCGGTTTCTTTCACGATGTTGTCGATGGGAAATTCCGTGGCGAAAACCCAGCCGCTTTCGTCGCCGGGATCGGCGCTCCTTATCGCTGCGAGGGCCTCATGAAGGGACGGTTTGCGAATGTCGGACAACCACGGCCCCAGACCGACCCCGCCAGCGCGGAGTGCTTCGCCGATCAGTCGGGCCTGTTCGACTCCGCTCGCAGAGCGCGCCCGGACCAGCATTTCATCGCGCTTCGCGATTTTCTGATGCCACTGCGACAGGGTTGTCGCCAGTTCTTCTGCACTGGCAATGGGCTGGACGGGCTCAATCACGGCGACCGCCCGGCCGACTCCGTCGAGCAGCAGAATGGACGGATAGGTCCGGATCCTTACTGCCGGGATTTTGTCGGGGCCTTCGCGGCGTTTCAAATCGGCTTGTGAGGGGGACTCAAGGCAATCGAGAGTGGCCAACACAACGGTACCAGGCAATGCCTCCGCCAGCGCCGAACCGTCAAAAATGCCGGCTTTGAATTTTTCTCCTTCCGTGTTCCAGTCGGAACCGTGCAACAGGATCGCGACCATGCCTCCGTCATCGGGAGCCGTGGCGACTGCTTTTTCAATTGATGCCGCGCGACGGGCCTGGGCGTGCAGCGTCGGGGGTACAGCGAGGAACGTCAGGAGGACCAGCCAGTGGAGTTGGAGTTGCATGTTTATCGGGAGCAAGAAATTTTCGAGTGAAATCGGTGCAGAACCGGAACGCGATGTGAGGGTGCAGGTGGCCTGACCAGCGACTGTTCCGCCGATCTCGATCCTGCCGGTGGTCTACGACTGTGGTTTCCCGTACACGAGAATTCTGCGCAGATGCAGGAAGTCTTTTCGACCGACCGATCCATGGATTCGGACGAAACGGGCAACAGGAC
The DNA here is from genome assembly GCA_041752775.1 of Pirellulaceae bacterium. Taxonomy (GTDB): domain Bacteria; phylum Planctomycetota; class Planctomycetia; order Pirellulales; family Pirellulaceae; genus BJ22. The sequence goes on from JBGSVU010000669.1 coordinate 3,124, forward strand.
TGGAACCGGACAAATCAACCTGCCACTGGGGCTGGTCGTTGCCGGTTTGAAAAACCTGTTCCCATTTTTCGCCATCCAGTGAAACTTCGATGGTCAACGGAACAGCCCTCTGGCTGTTGCCGACGACATTGTCAACCACGATCCCGCTCAACTTTGAAATCCGGGGCAAGGTGACTTCGCACCATTCATCTTCCCCGTTGCCCGTGTGAAACTTGCCGCCTTCCAGCGACAGGACGCTTGCGTGACCGGCCGGAAGATCCCAGTGGCTGGTGCTGCTGATCCGCAGCGAGCCTTTTTCGGAAACCAGTTTCCCGGTGAACGATACGCTGGGCGGTTCCAGGTTCTCCGTGTGGGGTGACGGGTGCAGGCTGGCGAACTTCTGGAATGTTTCGCAGTCGTGACGCACTGCAGCTGTTCGCATTCCACTCTCGGCCATGCGGGCTTTGGCGTCCACGGCCTGGGTGCGATTCTGCTTCAGGCCTTTGAACGTCGCATCGACCAGCATCTGTAGCATTTGTTCGTCGCTGCCAAACCGGTTCATGGCGTCTTCGATAAAGGCTTCTCCATCAGGTCCGTTCATCACATCCTGCACAATCGCCCGACAAACGCTGGACTGAATGGCGATGTCTGTTCCCGCGAATTCATACATCGGGTCAAAAACCTTCTTCCAGTCCGTGGGTGGCGAAGCCGTGGCTGTTTTTCCCATGGCAGCTTTCATCGCCGCAGCCATGATTCGGCCGCGTTGTGCGGGGTCGGCGACCAGGCCATTTCCCCGGTCGAGGACGTTGACTGTTTTGACAACAACCAGGGGATATCCGGCCAGAGCCGTTCCCAGCGCAGAGGCCTGGTCCCACCAGGCGGACGGATTGTCCAGGGCCGCCGCCTGCAGCAGTTTCAGACGCAGTTCCCAGAGAAACGGATTTTTGGGCTGAACCTCACAGGCCCTGATGGCCAGTCTGGCGGCTTCGCGCGCATCGGTCGCTGCCAGCATCAGGGCCCATCCCGCCAGTCGCGCGGCCGTGAGCGTTGTTTCCGGATCAGCGAGGGCTTCTTCCTGCAGTTCCAGATAGGGCCACTCGGCGCGAAAAATGGACTGGTGCGCATTCCGGTCATGGCTGAGCGAGTAACAGGGGATCCACTTTTTGTCGATGCGGATGGCGTAGGAACAGTGCCCGGGCTCGCCCATCGTCGTGGCACCGATCCCGTTGGCCCGGGCCGCCGCCGCTCCGTAATGGGACAGCCCCCCGCAAACGGCACCGACCTCCCGCCGCATTTCAAAAGCCGCGAGTTCATTCTGAAAGGGAATGTAATACAGCGGGCCCTGAACCGATTCCCCAAACGGATTGTCGCCGGCATAGGGGGCCTGCCAACAGGCGTCCCGGTACTGTTCAGGAGGAAGTTTGACATTCAGGTTCAACCAGTCGAGCTGGTCGTTGCTGCCATCGCCATGATGCCACGGAAGATTGACGACGAAACGCCGCTCCCACGTTTGCAAATGGTCAAAAGAATTGTGCAACCGGCCATCGGCCTGGGCATCGCGATACCACTGATACCGGGCAATGGATTCCACGGGTCCCTTCTGGACATATCCGGACGCAAACTCCAGGGCAACCGCCACGGCCGTTCGCATCCGCTGATCATCCGTCGCTGCGAGAGGATCAAATTCCACAATGGCAGCGAGGTTTTTCAGGGCGGCCGGGTATCCGGACGCTTCGACCAGCGGGCCTGCCCTGAAAATCTCTTCCAGCAGTTTCGCGTGAGCGTCCAGCGACTGAGGCAAAGGAGCCCCTGCCAGAAAAG
>JBGSVU010000670.1:0-4947 GCA_041752775.1 Pirellulaceae bacterium
CTTCAAAAAGCCACACCGAAAATCACCACCTCTGACTTTGCCTCCCATGGAAACCGCAGACTCAACCCAAATCTGGTTTGCCGAATTGTTTCGAAACTTCAGCTCCATGTTGTGACCCGGTGGCTCACAACCCACCAGCGCAAGGATCACCAGAACAGACAGGGCCCGGTACTTTTTCAAATTTTTCATTTCGTCCTGATAATGGAGGAACGGTTGCGTACCGCAGCCATCAACGATCATCGCGGTGGTCGGGTTTGCCGGAAGTTGATGCGGTATGGTCGCGTTCGACTCTTCGCGATTTTCGGTGCTCTGCGAGCAGGCCGCCCAGTGCACTAACCAGAGTCAGGAACGAGCCTGCAATGAACAGCCATGTCGCCGGGATGCGCAGGTTATGAAAAAGGAAGCCGATGCTGCCAAAGAAAAAAAATGCGTTACCAAAAACCCCGACTATTCTGATTGCCTGAACGTTTGGCCGGTGGAATTCCGGCGACGAATTTTGGGGAGGCCGCCCCGAATTCTGGATGGCCGAATCCCCGGGCCGACGAGTCTCTTTTTTGGTCATGATCCGGCCCATAAGCGAACGATGCGACTGCAGTTCGGCATCGACCCCGCTTTCGGTATTTTGGTCGAACGTGAGGCGTTGAAGAAATTCCCCGAATCCAAACCGTGGTTTGCAAGTCCAGGATCTCTGCGGCAGACATTTCCCCGACTTCAATGCACTATACCGAATTTCGGGCCAGACTTTTCGGAAATTCCAGGGCATGGCTTCATCCGGGTTCGCAAACCATTGGCCCTGAAATCCCCAGTGCCATTTCGCACACCTGCCCGAAAACCCCGGCATTTGGACTGTTTTGGCGAATGCGTCTCTGAGTTTCATGAGTCACGGGCACTGCGAGGTCACTCCAGCCATTCACTGCCGACTGGCCAAGACTGGCGCCGACTTGAAATGAGGGGGTGGGAAATTATACTAAGGTTCCGTTCTGGACCTGGTGACATGGCATCCCGTGACGAGACGCCAATATCAACTGGCACCTGCATCGCGAGGCACCTGGACACCGTCCTGCCCCACTGTTTCACTTCACTTGACTCCCGAATTCGACGATGAAGCTGATAAAAGTAATTGCCCAGACCTTGTTAGTCTCCGGTTTTGCTCTGGGCCGACCCGTGGCAGCCGATGTTGTCTGGAACGAGTCCAACGATGGTGACTTGTCGTCAACTCCTGCCACACCGACTGCTTTGACCTTCCTGACAGGGTCCAATACCGTCATCGGTTCGCTGTCAGAACCCGACGGTGATTTGCGGGACTTCATGACGTTTACGATCGCGCCAGGCCAGTTTTTGACGGCTTTGACCCTGGACGCGTTTGTGGCTGATGGTCCAGGCTTTCAGGGAATCAATTCGGGCAGCACCGGTTTGACTCCTGGTGAAGACCCGGAGGGCGATTTTCTTGGCCTCGAATTTACTGCCAACAGCTATATTGGACTGGACATGCTGGAAAGTCTGGGGGATGGGTTGTTCGGAAGTATGGGCTTTCCTGTTCCGCTGGGTCCGGGAACTTACAGCTATGTGATTCAGGAAATCACACCCGGGCAGACCACGTCCTATCAACTCAGCTTCCACATGATCCCCGAACCGGCATCGGCGGGCATCGTTGCTGTTGCGGGAATGTTGCTGGCCGTTCGGCGCCGTCGTCGCTGAGCCTCCGGGTTGCGTTGGCTGGCCGTCGTGGAATGATGGACTTCGAATTCCATGGCGGGCATCGGTCGAGTTTGTAGGGGCTGGCGGTTTAGAGCCTATCCCCAAAGGGATCTGACCCTCTCTGCCTTTCCAGGGGTCTGACTCCTTTTGGGATAGGCTCTTGGTATTCTGGGAAACGCTGGCGGCAACGGCGGCCGGCCGGCGGGGACGGTTCTTTAAATTGCTCAGCGGCCATCCGGGACCTGGATTTGGCACTTTCCATTGGTTACCGGGATGCCGGAAGCGCTGTTTTCTGGTTCGTTTGCGAGCCCTTCTGTTCAGCAGCGCGCGTCACTTTCCATCTGCCACGGTTGTTTGCAAGGTTGCCAACATTCCCCCGGTGCAGTCCGTTACAATCTCGCTTGTTGCAGGAGTCCTGATTCGTTCCGGATTCCCGGCGAAGACTGTTTTTTCGCGGTACCCCACCGGAGTTGTTGTAATGCCCGATCCGGCTGAAATCCGAAAAATCGCAAACAGGGCCGCTGAACTCTCTCCCGACGATCGGGTCGCCTACCTGAAAGAAGTCTGTGGCGATGACGTCGGTTTTCTGGAAGCAGTCTTCAGGGAATACGACGAACTCACACGGGCTGGAGATTCAGGCCGCACTCCCAACGCAGCGGAAATTGACTCCTCCGGCAGTTTTGAATCTCCCGGCGCGTTTGACGATGGCAACGCCGCGGGCATGGCACCGGACGGCGCGACGCTGACGGGAATGGCAGGTGCGCCGCTGAACAGTGGCGCGGTCATCGCGGGCAAGTACCGGTTGCTGAAAATCCTCGGTGAAGGTGGTATGGGGGCCGTCTGGCTGGCCGACCAGACCGAGCCCGTTCGCCGCAAGGTCGCGGTCAAACTGATCCGGACCGGAGCCGACTCAAGTCAGGTGATTGCGCGCTTTGAAGCGGAACGCCAGGCACTCGCGGTCATGGACCATCCTAACATCGCACGAATCCTCGATGGCGGAAAAGTCTCCCAGCTTGGGCTGCCTTTCTTTGTGATGGAACTGGTCAAAGGCGTTCCGATTAACCAGTATTGCGACAGAAACCGGCTGACGTTGCGACAACGGCTGGAACTGTTCATTCCGGTCTGCGAAGCCATCCAGCACGCTCACCAGAAGGGAATCATTCATCGCGACATCAAACCGTCCAACATACTGGTTACGGTCAGCGATGGACGGGCCGTTCCGAAAGTCATTGATTTCGGCGTTGCCAAGGCAATCGGGCAGTCGTTGACGGATCGAACTCTCGACACGGGACTGGGAGTCATCGTCGGAACACCCCAGTACATGTCGCCGGAACAGGCCAGCAGCGACCAGATGGACATTGACACCCGAACGGACGTCTACTCCCTCGGCATCGTGCTGTATGAATTACTGACGGGCAGCTTGCCATTTGATCGCAAACGGCTGGGACGGGCTGCCATCCATGAAATTCTGCGTATCATCCGCGAAGAGGACCCGTCCACACCCAGCAGCAAGCTCAGTACGGACGACGGTTTGCCTTCGATCAGCGCAAATCGGACGACTGAGCCCAGCCGGCTGACACGAATGGTGCGGGGTGAACTGGACTGGATTGTGATGAAATCGCTGGAGAAAGACCGGACCCGCCGTTACGATTCCGCCAGTGGATTCGCATCCGACGTCCGGCGTTACCTGTTGGGCGAACCTGTTCTGGCAGCGCCACCCAGCCGCTGGTACCGGTTGAAAAAAATGATCCGGCGCAACCGGGGGCCCGTTATCGCGGCCAGCCTGGTCGCCGCTTCCCTGCTGGCCGGGATCGCGGGTACCGGCATCGGTCTTTGGAACGCCAACATCGAAAGAAACAACGCGAACGCGGCGCGCGAGGCTGAAGCGGCGCAGCGGGTCCAGGCCGAAGCGGCTTCCGAACAGGCATTGCTCGCGCTGCAGTCCTTTACGGATGAGTTTGTCGAACGCCAGTTTGCGTCGCGCACGCTGCTGACGGCCAACGATCGCAATATTCTGCGGAAGGCTCTTGTGCAGTGGGAACGGTTTGCGGACGCCCAGGGCGACAGTCGCCAGGCAAAACGGATTCGGGCCGAAGGGCAATTTCGGGTTGCCAATTTGCGCGAAAGACTGGGCGAACACACGGACGCCGCAAACAACTACCGCCAGGCCGTGGAAATTATGGAATCCGTTGCGGCAGCGACTCCGGAAGATCCCGTGGTGCTGCGCCAGCTGGTCGAAGCCCGCACCGGATACGGTGCCCACCTGCGAATGGACCGGCAACTGGAACAGGCGGCCCTGCAGTTCGACAGGGCCCTGACAGAAATTCGCCAGGCCGGCAGGCTGAGACCGGATGATCTGGACTTCAGGGAAAACGAAGCCACGGTTTGCAAGGCACAGGGCGTCGTGCTGCGTGCCCAGGGGAAGATTTCCGAGGCCTACCGGTCCTACGCGTCAGCACAGTCCATTCTGGAGGAACTTGTGGCAGCACGCCCCGACAACACCCTGTCGCGGGCCGCTCTGGCCACGCTGCACAACAACCTTGGGAACCTGCTGGTATCTGACGGAGACACAACAAAAGCGGAGCAGCATTTCCGGTCCGGTCTGACCATCCGGAAACAGCTCGTCGAATCCGATCCGTCCAGTAGCACCTTCCTCGAATATCTTGCCGACAGCCACTACGGACTGGGGGATCTTTATCTGCGGCTGAATGACAGTGACCAGGGCCTGGCCGAGTACCGCGAGGCCCTTCGGCTGATGACAGAACTGAACAGGGAGCTGCCGCTGATTCCTGATTACCGGGTAAAAATGTCCAACCTGAACCAGAACATCAGTTCGGCGATGGAACGGAGTGGAAAACTCGAAGAGACCCGCCAGTCGGTCGACGCCAGTGTTGCGATCCTCGCCCAGTTGACCCGGGACTTTCCGGACAACGCAGACTTCCAGCGTGACTACGCCATGCAAATCAGTCGGCGCGGTCGGGCGCTGTTGGGCTCCCGCGACCCCGCTGCTGCCAAAATCGACCTCGACCAGGCCATCAGCATTCTGGAACCGCTCGTTGAGGCCAGTCCTGATACGCCCGATTTCCTGCTGGATTTGGCCCGGGCATTGCAGAACCGGGCCCTGCTGGATGTTGCCCAGCGCCGGGCTTCGGAAATCAGGAAATGGCACGAACGCAGCAGCAAGTTGCTGGAAAAACTCGTAGCCCTTTACCCGACCGACACCAGATACCGGGTGCGCCTGGTCGAAGG
>JBGSVU010000671.1:0-2972 GCA_041752775.1 Pirellulaceae bacterium
TAGCCTCGTCCACTACCCGAAAATTGACCTGTGACGGAATACTAGTGTCTGGTCCAGATTAAATCTTCGGTTTGTGGTGAACGGACGTGGACGTCCTCGTCCGTCGCAGACTGCGAAATTCGACGTACGTGGACGACCATCGTACCCCTATTCCTGAGCTTAACAGACCACCGGTGTGTTTTTTTTGTAGCGGTAGGGCGGGAGCCCTCCGGTGCGTCATTGAGAATGCAATCGAATGCAATTATGTAGCGGTAGGGCGCGAGCCCTCCGGTGCGTGATGGCAAACGCTATTCCGGCAAGAAGTCACAACACCGTAGGCGCGGCAAACGTTTCGGGGCCCTGCACCGGACGGCTTGCGCCGTTCCGCTATCCCTGCACCGGACGGCTTGCGCCGTTCCGCTATCTCTGCCATCCTGCACCGGACAGCTTGCGCCGTTCCGCTACCTTACTTCGCGACGTGGGCCAATTCGCGACAGGGACTAAACGGCGTCTTCCCGTTTGACATCGCGTATCGAGGAAAGAAAGGCCTTCATGCTGTCAAACCTGTCGGTCGGCTTCATTTCCATACACTTGTGAATGGCCCGCGCCAGTCGCGGATCGAGATTGGGCCGATACTCAGCGATCTCGTGTGGCGGGCGACGGTCGTGTTCCAGCGCTGCGAGGGCGGTCACGTCGGTGCTGCCCCAGGGGTGTTCCAGCGCCAACATCCGATAGGCCGTCACGCCAAATGAAAAAATGTCGACCCGGTGATCGGTCGGACGGCGGCGAATGATCTCGGGAGCCATGTACTGGGGCGTTCCCGTGCGGTTGCCAGCCTGACAAAAAACGGGCAGGTTGGGCAGCGACAATCCGAAGTCGATCAGCTTCAGAAACGACATGTCGTGGTGACAGATGAAATTTCTCGGGCAAATGTCGCGATGGATAAATCCCGCTTCGTGGACCGCCTGCAGGCCTTCGGCCATCTCGCGGATCAGAGCCAGCCGGCGTTTCAGAAAGGCTTCGGTCGGTTCGCGGACCAGCGTATTGACGCCCGGTCCGTCGATGTACTCCATCAGGATGTATTCCTGACCAGTGGTTGTCCGGCCATATTCGTACGTTTTGGCAACCCGGGGATGATCGATTTTCATGCCGATTTCTGGCTCTTCGGGACGCTCAACACCCCGGAACCGCTGGCGAAACAGCTCCAGTTTTTCGGCATCCAGAAACTTGATGCCGAATCTTTTTCCGGTGGCAATTTCCTCGGCGACATGAAATCGCGACATGGTACCGGTGAAGGCATGGCGGTCCAGCCGAAACCGTGCGGAAACGTCCAGGGCGCCCTGGGCCGGTTTCAGCAGGTTCTTGAACTTGTCGAGGATACCCATGCGTGGAATTTCAGTTGGTCAAATTACCCGTGCCACAAACCTCAAAGGCATAACAGCCAGATGCCGACAGCCGATTCGATTCTACGCTGAATCGCCACTTCTGCCACCGGAAAAATCATCCCGGCGGCCGCTACCCCTGCACCCAACGGCCCGGTCAGTCGCTATTTTCCGCAATAGTCGATTGTCCGGGCAATTTCGTTCTTCAGTCGCTGGCGATGCACGATCCGGTCCACAAAACCATGTTTCAGCAAAAATTCGCTCGTCTGGAATCCTTCAGGCAATTCGATCCGGATCGTCGCCTTGATCGTGCGCGGACCCGCAAATCCGATCAACGCCTTCGGTTCGGCAAAAACGACATCTCCGAGGGAGGCAAAACTGGCGGCGACCCCTCCCATCGTCGGGTTGGTCAGGACCGAAATGAACAACCCTCCCGCCTGGTCGTGACGGGCCAGCGCGGCCGAGACCTTGGCCATCTGCATCAGCGACAGAATCCCCTCGTGCATCCGCGCCCCACCCCCCGAACCGCTGATGATCACCAGCGGCAATTTCTGGGCGGTCGCGCGCTCCGTCAACCGGGCCAGCCTTTCTCCGACCACCGATCCCATGCTGCCCATGATAAACGCCGAATCGGTAATTCCGATCGCCACCCGACGGGCCCGGATCATGCCGCAACCGGTCAACACCGCGTCGCGCAGGCCGGTCTTTTTCTGTTCCTCCAGCAACCGGTCGGCATACCGCCGACTGTCGGAAAACTCCAGCGGATCCATCGGCGCCAGCTCGTCGTCCCATTCCTCGAACGTGCCTTCATCCAGCACCTGCTCGATCCGCAGGCGGGCCGACACGTACATGTGATAGCCACAGTCGGGACAGACATTCAGCCGGCTTTCGACTTCCTTGCGAAAGACGGGCATCTTGCAGCCGGGACAGGATATCCAGCTGCCCTCGGTGACTCCCCGCTTGCGACGGTTCTCCGATTTGTCGGTCGCTTCGCCCGGTTGCTGTTCAATTGCCATGGATGCAAAACTTCCCCAAAAATTCACGCCCGACCCAACGCCCTCATCCAGACAAGCCCACCCCCAATAGTCAGGCGTCCCTGTCTTCGGGGTCCCTGCCCAGATTATGGCCTGAATTCAACAAAAAATCGAGTTGGCTAGAGAGCCGTCATGAAACATGCTGGCGGAGTCCGGTTACAAAAAACTAAAAGGAACCGGTCAGGAATCCCCCGCCGGCAAACATTCCGCACATTCTTCGCCGGATTCGCTGTCCATGTCGGACTCTTCGGAATCCTCGCCTGAATTGTGCGTGACGATCTCACCCATGGGAAACCACTCCCGGACGACAGCATGAAACTCTTCAGGACTGGAAACACGGCTGACGTGGCTGCGGAAGTGTCGCGCTCCGGGCCGTCCCTGGGCATAGCAACAGGCATATTTTCGCATCAACAGCGTTCCCTTCTCGACGCCAAAACGCTCAACCACCAAATCGTAGTGCCGCAACATACAGTCGCGCTGGACAGCGCGGTCCGGATCGGGGGGAACCGGCAATCCGCGCAGGGCCGCCGCCGCCTGGGCGAACAGCCAGGGACGCCCCAGCGCCGCCCGCGCAATC
>JBGSVU010000672.1:0-3293 GCA_041752775.1 Pirellulaceae bacterium
GGGAGTTGCCGTCCGGCGGTTTAATTGGCGCGTCGGAATTGATTGAATTGACTGGTGAATTGATTGGTGGGTGGCACCGAACGACCGCACCGAACGACCGCACCGAACGACCGCAATTGCAACTTCGCGGGGACTCGTAGCCTCGTCCACTACCGTCTACCCGTAAACCAAGGCGTGACGGAATACTAGTGCCCCAACCCCTTCAGTCACCATTCGGCCAAAACTTCGACCACAATTCGGCCCGTAATAGCTCAATGCAACAGCAGGGAATTAAAAACGTTTCCCTGAAACAGCCCGGTTTCTATGGTGCGTCGGGTTCTGGAGCGGAATTGACGACGGCGGGCGCTGCCATTTGGCGCAGGGGGCGGGACTGCAGATGCCGGACATGGTCTCGCATCGGCATGACTTCAAACCCGCGATTGAGCGCATGGATCATGTCCCGCATGACCCGCAGTTTTTTTTCCGACGGCAGATCCATTGCCGGAAAGAACGACAGTTCACTTTCGTCGTCGCAACCCAGTACATCCAGCGGGTGGAGCAGGATCGATGGCTGGACCCCGGTCAGGCGGCAAAGTCGCAGGGCAGTGCGAAAATAGAGACGCGCCAGTCCCTCGCTCCACCGCGCGAGAAACAGAATGTAACTGGCATGGATCGGGACCCGGAAAACCGGCATCGTAGTCACCGGGACCTCGACCAGCGGTCCGGCCGGCAAACTCCACTGATAGGGTTTCAGGGAGCGAAAGCCTTCGGCAAACGATCCGAACAGCGCTCCCCGTTTGTCGCGTTCACTGCGTCCCAGTCCGCTGCGAAAGAAATAATACATCCGCGCCATCGGCCCCAGCCAGGTCGGAAAAGTCGAACAGTCGTACTGATAGCCACGGCGCTGCAGCGAGTTCAGAACCGCCGGTGAAAAACTGAAACCAGGCCCGCGAAACCCGACCGGCCGTTGACCAGTGGCCGACTCAATCGCCCGCTCGGCCTGGTCGAACTCCTGCTCGATCTCCGCGTCACTGTACAAATGCAGCCACGGTTCATGATTGTAGGAGTGGTTGCCAATTTCGTGTCCGTCATCGACCAGTCGGCGCAGTGCCGCGGCGTTGACAGGATTGTCGGCGTCACGCCCCACCACAAACACGGTGATCTTCGTGCCGGTTGGTTTCAGCAATGCGACGAAACGCTCAACAACCACGTCGAGGTAACTGCTGGCCCGTTCCCAGTCCGGATCGCCATGCGTTTTCAGATAGGACCACTTGTTGTCGAGGTCCAGGGAGAGACTTGCGAGACGGCCGTTTTTCATCAGACTGCTGACTGTTCAGGTTCGGTTACCAGCTGGTTCGCGTCGATCCGGTAGTGACGAGAACATTCCGGGCAGGCGACGGAACAAGCCGGGGTGTGCGGGTTTTCGGCGAATTTGCACAGCAGTTTCCCGCACCGGCAGAGGACTCCCACGCTGCGGGCCGGACTGCCGACGACCAGATGGAAATCAGGCACACTGCGGGTGACCACACTGCCCATGCCAACCATGGCAAAACGCCCGATCGTCAGGTCGCAGCCGATCACCGCTCCGGCTCCGATCGAGGCGCCGGCGCAAACGCGGGTTCGCAAGGTGTGTTCGTCCGGTTCGGCAGGCCGCAGTTCCGTCAGTTCCGGATTGGTCGCCCGGGGGAAACGGTCGTTGGTAAAAATCGTCCCGGCCCCGACCATCACACCTGTTTCCAGTGTCACGCCGTAACAGATGTAAACGGCCGAGTTGATTTTGACCCTGTCGCCAATTTCGACATCGTAAGCGATCAGTGATTTGCCGCCGATGCTGCACTGGCAACCGATCCGCGCGTTGCGGCGAATGTGCACATGGTCCCAAACGGAAGACCCCGCACCGATTTGCACGCCGTCTTCGACAATGGCCGTGGGGTGGATCCGTACATCGGAGGCAAATGGTTTCGTCGTCATGCATTACCTTCCGACCGGCATCCATTCGACGCGGCGCATGGCGTCGTAGGCGGCTGTGACGGCGGCGACGGAGCCGATGCCTTCGGCTGGAGAGACGACAACCGGTTCGCGACCGCGAATGGCGTTGAGGAAATTTTTCAGCTGGCCGCAGAACGCCACGTTCTTGTCATAGCCCGTTCCAAAAGGTTCCCAGTCGGTTTGGCCCTGCAGGCGCTGGACCGACTGCTTCCATCCAATCTGAATGCCGCCTTCGGTGCCATGCAGGTTGATGAACCAGGGGCTGGCCTTGTTCAGACTCCACGACAGGTCGATGGATCCCAGGGTGCCCGACATGCTGCGGGCAAAAATGTGAACCGTGTCTTCGACCGGCAGTTTCTGCACCCGTTTTCCCTCGACCACGGTGATGTCTTCGACCGGGCCAAGGAAGTAACGCATGATGTCGAGCGAGTGCGTGCCGTTGTCGATCAGGACACCGCCACCGGAGATTTCCGGATTGCTGTTCCAGCGCAGTTTCATGTCGACTTTGCCGGCAAACTGGTTTTCGAACAGGACGACGTCGCCGATCGCACCTGATCCCAGAATTTCGCGGGCCCGAATCACGTCGGGCACGAAGCGGAACTTGGAGGCCATGGTAAACACCCGCTCTGCAGTTCGCGCTGCTGCGGCCATGCGTTCCGCTTCCGAAACCGTAATCGCCAGCGGTTTTTCGCACAGCACGTGCACACCATGATTCAGCATTTCACAGGCCTGTTCCGGGTGGAACAGCGGAGGCGTGCAGATGATCACACCGTCCAGGTCGGCCTCAAGCCGCATTTGGGTACAGGACGAGAACACCTGGGCCCCAGGATGTTTGCGGGCAAGTTCTTCCGATTTTTCCGGAATCTGGTCGGCAATCGCAACGAGCTGGCACATCTCCGGCAGACTGTCGACCGCCTGTGACCAGGACTGGGCAATCGCACCAGCACCGATCAGTCCGAGGCGGACAGGTTTGCTGTTGTTCATGGATTCACCTCTGTCGGCAAAGTCTTTTGTTTTTTCCCGCGCCGGGAAAAAGAAACGGAAACAGAAATCATGACGCTGAAACGGTCAGGGCGCTGATACAGCTTCGAATTCCACCGGCAATATAGTCCACATGCTCCCCGGTGTACTTTTCGTTCCAGGGCAGGACCAGAATTTCTTCCAGGCCGCGGAAGACTCCCGGGAACAGTTCCGGGCGGTAATCGACCGCAGCCGGACGCGCCAGTGTGAAGGGGAAACGGCTGTTGCCAAAAGTGCGCTGGTCGCGGAGAACCGCGCACTGAAAGGCCGGTTTCTGGATGTAGCGCGGTGCGGAAAAAATGCCA
>JBGSVU010000673.1:0-5278 GCA_041752775.1 Pirellulaceae bacterium
GCGCCGCTCCGCTATGGGCGCGTGGGCCAAATCACCGGGCGGCTCGCGCCGCTCCGCTATAGGCGCGTGGGCCAAGTCACCGGGCGGCTCGATCCGCTCCGCTATAAAATGGCCCACGTGCAGGTAGCGGAAGGGCGCGAACTGGCTTGCGCCGTTCCACTACATGTAAATAGAGCCGCATTTAAATAGAACCGCATGTAATTTGGGCCGCATTCAATTTGAGCCGCATGTAAATTGGGCCGACTCGGTCACGGTGACGCCATTCCAGGTTCCGGACGGCCTTTACCATTCGATCGGCGGCTCGAAAGCTGCGGGGAAATGGTCGATTTTGACCGGTTTTTCGTCCAGCAATACGGCGACTACATCGAAACGACACGCCTGCTTCGTCAGGTGGTGTTCCCGCAAAAATTCGGTTGCCGCCAGCGCCACCGATTTTTCTTTTTCACCCGTCACAGCCTCGGCCGGCGACTGACCCATCCGAAGGGATCGCCACGTTTTGACTTCCACAAAAACCAGCCGGTCGCCGTCGACCATCACGAGGTCCAGCTCGCCGTGCCGCGCCAGAAAATTCCGGGCAACCGTGATCCAGCCCTTCCGCCTGAGAAATCGTTCGGCCAACCTTTCCCCGGCAGCTCCTGTGGTTCGGGCTGGCGAAAATCGGTCCAGCAGGGGCTCCGTCCAGGCATTCACTACCAGGCGGAAACCGGTGGCCCGGACCGACTGCTGAACACGGGTGATGATTCGGAACATCGATTGGCTCCGGCGTCGAAGCTTGACACTGCCAGCGCTGTGCCGGTTCCGGCTGCCATTCAGGGCACGAGCGGCGATGGGGCTGTTCCATCCGGTATTCAGGCCTGGAGGCACCAATTTCCAATCCCTGTTCGTCGACGAGCGACCGTCAACCAGCCTGGAAAAATGTCCCCGACCCGCGAAAGGTCACCGGCCATGCCGAACATCCCCAATCTTTCGGGTCAACCTTCCGGGTTGCCATTTCCTCCGTCGGCCGGAGGGGTACTTTCCCCGGCATTGTCGTCCGCGGCGGGTACTGTCGGCGTCAGCTCAGGACCTTCTTCGGGAGTGTCTTCGGGGAACGAGATGTCCGGAATTGGTGGCAGGCTGATGCCAGGCGCGGTTCCGACCGTTTTGAACTTGGTAAAAGCTGTCAATAACTCCGGATTCTCCAGACGTTGCACCGCAGTCCTCGCGTTGGCGACAAACGGAGCATCCGGCATCTCTTCGATCAGCCGTTTGTAAATTGATCTGGCCTGGTCAAAATCCCCGAGACTTTCGCAGGCATAAGCCAGCGAAAAGAGCGAGCGTTCCGTCAGCAGGTCGGGTTTTTTCAGCGTCGATTCCTGGATTTTTTCCAGCGATTTTCTCGCCCGTTCAATCTGTTTCAGTGCCGCGTCGCGGTCGGAAACCAGTTTGCTCAGTCCGATTCTCAAATCAAGATCGCCTTGCTGTTGCAGCGCCCACAGGCTGGCCAGCGTATTCGGGTGCCGCTCGATGACGGAATCGAAATGCGAGGTCTGCATGTCCTGTTCAAACGAGACGCGCGCCATCTGCAAATCGGCCCACGGTTGCGATGCGGAGTTGCGCATCAGTGCCATCCAGTAACCACCCATGATCGCCAGCAGGAGTAGCGCCAGGAATCCAAGAACAATGGTACCGACGTAGGGTTTGAGCCAACCAAATTTGGATTCCACCCAGTCCGACAGCTCGTTCTTTTCCAGTTCCGCAGTTTTCTGATTCATCGAAAAACTTGATTCCTGACTGTAGACATTGGGATGGAATTTCAGACCCGGCCGGGCCGAAGCGTCCCGACTTCGGTGTGCCATTTCCCCAAACCGGAAAATATACGGTTTTTTTCCTGCCCTGGTCAATAGAGACACCCCTTAACCTCTGCGGCGGTGAGGCTACGATACGGACCGGCCAGCCCCACCAGGAACGTTTTACGGTCCCATTCAGCCACAGCAGCAACGCCGGGCCAACGTTAACTCTCTACAGACCCCCATTCGAACCGTGTCCGGACTGAACGAACCCCAGCAAATCGCCGTCCAGCACCGCCGGGGTCCGCTGCTGGTTCTGGCCGGCGCGGGAACGGGCAAGACGCGGGTGATTACGTTCCGGATCGCCCAGCTGATCCGCACGGGAACGGTACCCGAACGGATACTGGCGGTGACTTTCACCAACAAGGCGGCCAACGAGATGCGCGAACGGCTGCAAAAAATTCTCCCGGGAAAATCAAAAAAACTCCCCCTCGTTGCGACTTTTCACTCTCTCTGTGTCCGGATTCTGCGCCGCCATATCCAGAAACTGAACTATCCCGCCCGTTTTGCCATTTACGCTGGCGGTGAACAGGAATCGCTGGCCCGCACCGTCCTGCGCGAAGTCAATGTGGCCGAAACCGTACTGTCTCCCTCGCAGCTCGTGTTCCAGATCAGCAACTGGAAAACCCGGTCGCTCGACCCGTCCGCCGCCATGAACGTGGCCGACACCGACAAACTGACTCTCGCAGCGATCGCCTTCCGTCGCTACCAGCAGGAACTTCGGCGTCTGGGTGCGGTTGATTTCGACGATTTGCTGTTGCTGGTCGGCGAGCTTTTCCGGAAATTTCCCGACGTCCTGCGCGAAGAATCGGAGCGCTTTGACCAGATCCTCGTCGACGAATACCAGGACACCAACGAAAGCCAGTACCGCATCGTCCAGGCCCTCGCCTCACCCCATCGCAACCTGTGCGTCGTCGGCGACGACGACCAGTCGATTTACGGCTGGCGGGGCGCCGAAGTCCGGCACATCCTCGGTTTCAAACGCGACTGGCCTGATGCCGTCACGGTCCGCCTGGAAGACAACTACCGCAGCACCCGTGCGATCATCGATTTTGCCAACACGATTATCCGTTTCAACCGCGTGCGCCACGACAAAACGCTGAACGCCGCCCGCCCCGGCGGGACTGCCCCGGCCGTCGTGCAATACCCCGATGAAACTGCCGAAGCCCGTTCGATCGTCGAAACCATCCGCGACCGGTTACAGTCCGGCCACCTGGAACCGCGGCATGTTGCCATCCTGTTCCGCACCAACGAACAGCCGCGACTGTTCGAACAGTGGTTGCGAAAATACAAACTGCCCTATGTGCTGGTCGGCTCCAGTTCTTTTTTTGACCGCAAGGAAGTCCAGGACGTCATCGCCTGGATGCGGATCGTCGAGGGCAGCGACGACGATGCCACTGCCCTGCGCGTGATCAGCCGACCGCCCCGGGGCGTGGGAAAAAAAGCTACCGAAACCCTCGTCCAGACCAGTATCGAACGGGGCCAGCCCATCTGGAAAATCATCGCCAACCCGGAGTGGCGGCCGGAACTGCCACCGGCCGCGACCAAAGGCCTGAACCGGCTGGTCGAAACGGTCGAGGGGACCCGCCAGCGCTGCCGCACCGGCCTGATGTCCGAAGCCATTCAGTGGATGATCGGCGACAGCGACTACCGCCAGGAAATCAATCGCTGTTACACCGCCGCGGAAGAACGCGACAGCCGCTGGAATTCTGTCCAGGAAGTCGTCAACTCGCTGGCCGGGCACGAACGCGAAAACAGCCAACCCTCACTCGGCAATTTTCTGGACGAAATTGTCCTGGGCGATCGCGATGTGGGCAGTGACAAGGAAAAACAGCTGCGGCGAAACGCCATCGCGCTGATGACCCTGCACAGCGCCAAAGGCCTGGAGTTTCCCGAAGTCTTCCTGGTCGGACTGGAAGAGGGAATCCTGCCCCACTTCCGCTCGCTGGAAGACGACCAGGCAGGTGTCGATGAAGAACGACGCCTGTGTTACGTCGGAATCACCCGGGCCCAGGACCGGCTGACTCTCAGCATGGCCCTGACCCGCATGAAGTGGGGCAAACCCCGCGATACCATTCCCAGCCGTTTTCTCTACGAAATGACCGGCCAGGCCGATCACCCCAATTACGAAAAAGTCTGCACCGGACATGCCATGTCATCCCGTGTCGCACTCCAGCGATCGAACGACCCGCAACGCTGTTTCGATGCGCGTTTCTGGCTGTTTGAAATCGGCCCTCCCAAACGTTATATTCCCCTGCAGCGTTCGCAATTGCCGGTTGTCCAGGCTTCTTCAGCCAGTCTCTTTTCACAGTTTCAGTTTCACAGCGGGGAATCATCATGGCCACCCAGCGTCCCTTCAATTTGATGAAATGGATTGAGGATCATCGCGATGAATTCAAAGTCCCGGTGATGAACAAACAGTTCTACAAGGAAGCCGATGACGTCATTGTTTTCGTCTCGCTGGGACCCAACACCCGCAATGACTATCACGTCAATCCGACCGAAGAACTTTTCTACCAGCTGAAAGGCGACATCTGCGTCCGCATTCGCCCGCTGGACGGATCGCCTCCGGAAGATGTCGTGATTCGCGAAGGCGAAATGTGGCTGTGTCCCCGCCACGTTCCGCACCGGCCCCAGCGACCGGAAAACACGATCGGGCTGATCGTCGAATTCCCCCGTCCCGAAGGCACCAAAGACAAACTGCGCTGGTACTGTCCCGATGATATCCACCTGGTCCATGAAGCCGAATTCCGGCTGGCCCACATTGACGCCGATCTGCACAAGGTCATGGACGATTTCTGGAATGGTCCCGTCGAGCGAAGGACTTGCAGGGAAACCGGAAAAATCATCGAGCGGGCCGCGGCATTTGAAATGGCCTGAATTCAGAAACCAGTCCCGTTGCTTCACTCCCTTCTCCCCGCGAAAAAACGGGAAGCTGCGGTTGAGAGTTGAGACCGGCCCGCGAACAAGGACCCGGCTCCAGCCGCGCCAAAACCAGTTGGCATTCCCCGGTGCACACCCAGCCAGTTCTGTCACATGCCCGGCCGCGCGACAATCCAGTCGCACAATGCGTCAAACTGTTTTGCGAAATCGTGAGTCGCACTTCCTTGCGGCGACTTGAAAAAGCTGCCAAGAAACTGCAGCTCACCACGTTCGCCGCGCCGCGCCGCCATATCGGCGATGCGCGCCAGGTCCAGCACCAGAGGGGCCGCCAGAATCGAATCGCACCCCTGCCATGTAAACTGCATCGTCATCGGAGTCCCCAGAAATCCCCGAAAGTGAATGTGGTCCCAGGCTGTCTTCCAGTCGCCCAGCGAACGAATGTACTCAATGCTCACATGCGTCTGCGGCGAATATCCCAGGATTTCACCCAGCAACCGGTCTTTGCTGGCTACTTTGGTCGATTTGTTCGCAGGATCGTTCAGCACCTGTCCGTCCATGTTCCCGAA
>JBGSVU010000674.1:0-7542 GCA_041752775.1 Pirellulaceae bacterium
CTGCGTCCGGCCCAACTGGTAGGCCACCGCGAAAAAATCGAGAAACTCCCAGACCTTCATTCCGTCGTACACACCGAAATCGTCGGGCATATAGCCAATACTGCGGCGCACATCCAGCGGTTGTCCGGCCACGCTGAAACCGTTCACGGTCGCATCCCCGCGGCTGGCCTTCAGCAGCGTGGCCAGATACCGGATGGTGGTGCTTTTGCCGGCACCATTGGGGCCAATGAAACCGAACATCTCGCCCTTGCCAATCGTCAGGTCGAGCGATTCTACCGCGGTGAAGTCGCCGTAGTCTTTGCCAAAGCCGCGAATCTCAATCATCGTTATCGGGCCAGTTGTTACAGAAGTGGAAAGTGGAAAGAACAGACCGGAAACGCAACGGGACAAAAAACAACTGCCATCCCTGTCATCCTGAACCCGAATCACCCGGTGCCGGACCCAATCCGTCTTCTTCCGCGGGGTTGCCTTCATCGCTGCCTGGTTTGCCATCCCCGGCGTCCGGCAGGGACTTGTTGATGTCTTCGATTTCCCGCAACCAGCGATCCTGGTCCTGTTTGGCGAGGAAATCCTGAAGGGCATTGCTGTCCGGAGCGGCCGGGGGCAGCATGGCGGGGCGCAGATGCGCCACCAGCAGCGTCGCGTGGGTTTTCTGCGTGGCTTCGGGAACCAGGGTGTGGGTCCCCGCAGGCTGTCGGATTGCCCCGAACAGGCGCATCTGTCCCGGTCCGATACGCCACTGGGAACGGATGGCATCAAACACGGCTCCCATTCCGTGCCCCAGTTCATCATCCGGACTGCCGTAAATTTCCAGCGCTGTGCGAAAAGCATCAAAACCAAACAGCATTTCGCTGTCCGCGCCGCCAGGCCGGTTTCCATTCCGCACCTGGCGAATCAGGTAGTCGCGAAAGCCAGTCTGTTTCTGTTCGTCCAGCCCTGATGCGGCAACGGTTTCGTCCAGAGTCAACGGCGAATTCGTTTCATTGTTCGCCAGCCACAACTTTCGGGCATGTTTTTCAAAACTGACAAACCCAGCGGTTTCCGCCCAGGAATTGTACAACTGGCTGGCCTGAACCTGCTGAAACCGGATTTCCACCGACTGGCCAGCCGCGAGAGCACCGATCCACGCGGCCTGATACTGTCCCGCTTCCGTCATACTGACGATTCCAGTGCTGTCGATTTCAAAACGCGTCCCGTTAACGATGATGTATCGCCCGTCGTCCGCGCGTTCCAGTCGCAAGGCGCCGCCCGCATCGATCATCGTCTCGACGTGCAAACTGCGTGTCGAATTGGACTTGACCGGAAAACCCTTCATGCGGTTGTTGATGCTGCGTTCCAGTACGACCGGATCCAGCTGCGAGCCGTCTCGCTGTTTGCCGGATCCGCGAAATGGGAGGGCCACACCGCCGGCATCGTCGAATTGCAGCGCGTAACTGGTGGACAGCGAGGTGTACAGCGCGGAATACTCGGTGAGGTGGGCCCGACTGTAATCACCGTGCATTTCCAGTACTCCAATCACCGTCTGGCTGCGGGCAAAGCCGATGTCCAGCGATGCCAGACGAACCACCAGGAGGGCCGCGACAACTGCGATCACGGGAGCCGCTATCCACGCCCACTCGACGCGGCCCAGCAACCGGAACAGCAACCAGTTCAGCGGGACCAGGACCAGCAAGTAGCCGCCCAGCATCTGAATCACAAATTTGCGCGATGGTGGCCGAATGCCGGCCGAATGCGTGATCGCCTGCCGTGCCGCCTGGGCAATTCCATACTCGTCGTTCCAGGCTGCCACGCCACTGTCGGGCTGGCCTGTCGTTCCGTCGAACAGCCGGAAATCGTCTGGTGTCGAGCTCTCAGGATTGCCCGGACGGGAAAATACGGCCGGATCTTCGTCTCCCAACCGTCCATCGGGCGACGCGTAATCGACGACGTCAAAACCCATACCGGATTCGACAGCGACCGGTTGACTGGGTGCCGCCCCGGAAACGTCCGGATTGAGATCCCGCACCAGATAACGCAGCGTGGATCCGATGCCCAAATCGAAAGTTCCGGCCGGTGCGCGCCAGGCAAAAGACACGTTGTTGTCAGGCCCCTGGTCGAATTTGCGGGCCGGTTTTCGCAGCAGTGCCGAATTGAAAAAAGATGAAATCCCGCCCCACCGTTTCAGTCGAGGATCCCGCAACGAAAAAGCCGTCACCACGATCCGGCCGCGGCCCACCATTCTTTCGACCACCAAACCGTCGGCGCCGGTAACCATTTCGGCTCCCGCGCGCGGTTGCAGTTCGATTCCCAGCATGGGCGCGTTGGCCGGAATCTCCAGACGGTGGCTGCCGGATGGCGACCGGTTTGAGGGGACAGCCCAGTGGTTGTTGAATTGTTCAAACTGCTCACTGGCCAGATTCCGCGAGGCACCCTCCGTGGCCGGCAACCAGCGGTCCAGAAAGCTGCCCTGCAGACGGCTGAGTGAACCCGGTCCATTGATCACCAGTTGTCCGCCGTAATGCAACCAGTCGAGCAGCGCCTGTTTCTGGTTTTCTTCCAGTAGCTCCGGATCGTATCCGTCCCAGACCAGGTACGCGATGGTGCTCCACCCCTGCACGGTCGAGGACAGCGGCACCGGGTCACCGGCTGTTGTTCGCACGACGTGATAGAACGGTGGTGGGGCGATGGTGTCAAAGGCCGGCAGGCGGATACAGTCCAGAACCTGCAAATATTTCAACTGGTCGGGCTGGCTGCTCAACAGCAACATGTGGTATTGCCAGGGCTTGAGCGAAATCGCCCCGCCAGAGGTATCGACCAGTGGCAGTCCGGACGGAGCGATCACCTGCGTCCGCAATGAGATGCTGGCAGGCACAAAATCCCGATGGGGCAGAAAAACGAGCGTCTCAAGGTTTTTCTGTTCTTCGCGGGCCAGCGACACCGGTCGCTCCGACAGGACATACGAACCGGTACCTTCCACAGGAACAGCCTGGTTTCCGGCCGAAATGCTGTAGGTCTGCATTCGCCCGCTGACGTCGGATTTGTTGGATGTCAAACGCAGGCTGGTCGTGGCAAAATGGCCGGACTTGAAGCGATTGACTCGCGACTCATCACTGAACTCACCGGGATACATCACCAGTGGCCCGATCTCAAAACTTTCCTTTGGTTTTTCGTCTGGTTTTGAAGTTGCGTCGCTGTTTGTCGCCGCGCTGTCACTGGTTGCATCATCCTGACAGCCACCACATCCGCTGACCAGCAAACAGAACAGACTGCCCAACAGGAACAGCCAATTGCGGGGAGCCCCCGCCGGTCGCATGACATCCGGTTCAGAAATTCTCATGGCAACCTGAGGGGAATAGCAAGCGAAATCCGTTCCGGAAAAAAATTACCGAATCGCGACAGAACCGGTCCGTTCGCGAGCGGCCTGCAAGGTGTTCGACAGCAGCATTGTTACCGTCAACGGGCCAACTCCGCCTGGCACGGGTGTGATGGCCGAGGCCACTTTTGCAACCGCGGCAAAGTCCACATCGCCGACCAGCCGCTGGCCGACCCGGTTGATACCCACGTCAATCACCGTGGCTCCGGGCCGGACCATGTCCGCCGTGACAAATTCCGGGTGGCCAATCGCCGCTACCAGGACATCGGCGCTGCGGGTGATCGAGGCCAGGTCCCGGGTCTGGCTGTGACAAACCGTGACCGTCGCATTGGCATATTCTGGCCCCATCCGCCCATCGCGCTGCATCAGCATCGCAGCGAGGGGTTTGCCGACGATGTCGCTGCGTCCGAGAATGCAGACGTGCCGGCCCGCGACGGGGATCTGGTGGCGGCTGAGGATTTGCATGACGCCCAGCGGTGTGCAGGGCAAAAAATTCGCGCGTCCCTGTAACATCAACCCCACATTGGTGGAATGAAAACCATCCACATCGCGGCCGGGATCGATGGCGTCCAGCACCTGGCGGGTTGCCACCGGGCCGGGCAACGGCAACTGGACCAGAATTCCGGAAACGTCTTCGTCCTGGTTCAGCTGTTCAACCGTTGCCAGCAATTCGGACGTCGTCGTCGTTTCGGGCAGGCGGACCAGTCGGCTGGAGATTCCAACCCGTTGGCAGGCCCGCTGTTTGTTGCGAACATAGACCTGGCTGGCGGGATCGTTGCCGACCAGTACCGCGGCGAGCACGGGCTGGATCCCTGTAGCGCTGAGCAGCGCGGAAACCTCCTCGCGGATTTCCGACTGGATCTGTTCGGCCAATTTTTTTCCGTCCAGAATTCTGGCAATCAATTTTTGGATCCTTCGCCTTGTCCCTGGCCCCTGCAAGTTCGCGTAAAGCGGGCCGAAAAAAATATTTTGCATCATCATATCCCAAACCCGACCGGTAAAAAACAGTGCACCCGCCACGAACCGGGGCGGGTACTCCCTGCAGAACTGGTCCGTCGGCGCATGCCGGGCACCCCTGCCCTGAATAAAAGATGAAACAGGTTTTGCCCCAGCCCAATTCCGCGATTCGCGCCATCACACGGGCCGTGGTCGGCACGGCGGTGGTCACTGCGGCGATGATTCTCGTGATCATGGTGGTGACTGCGTTTCTGGATGGAATGGGAGTTCGGGGCGGTCCGGCAGGCAACGCGATTCGCCGCACGGCCTACCAGGTGATCAACTACCTGCCGGGGATTCTGTTGACGGGCGGAGTGGCCTTTTTCGGTGCCTCAATTGGCAGTTTTCTGAACGTGGTCGTGCACCGCATGCCGCGTGGTGAATCGGTTTCTGCCCGGGCTTCTCACTGTCCCCGCTGCCAGACGCCGATTCTGGCCAGGGACAACATGCCGGTGGTGGGATGGTTGTTGCTTGGCGGGCGGTGCCGTAACTGTTTGATGCCGATCAGTCCGCGTTATCCTGTCGTGGAGTTTGTGGGAGGTTTGATCGCGCTGATTCTGTTCGCCGTGGAGATTGGCGGGAGTGGACGGAACCTGCCGCTGTATACAAGAGAAGCCGGCACGGAAATGAGCCTGGCGGGATTTGCTTTTTCGCCCAGTCTGTTGTGGCCCTGTGCGTTGCAGATTTGGGTATTGCTGGGGTTGCTGGCGTGCGGGTTGATTCGGCGGGACTGGCATCCGATTCCGTTGCGGCTGTTGCTGGTCCTGGGAACGGTGGCACTGGCCGTGCCGGTTTTCGTTCCCGCTGCCATGCCCGTCGCGGCCTGGCCCGTGGCCACCCGGATGGATGCGGTCGGTAACCTGCGGCTGGCCCACTGCGCGATGCAATTGGTTTTCATTTTGCTGGTTGGGATATCGGGCGGCGTTGTCGCAGGGTTGGCTCGCTACCGCTGCGAGGATGGCGATTCCGGGGCAGAAAGCAGTGTCGTAAAATTTTCTGTGCGGGTGGATTTGTCGGTCGTGGCCGGTTTTGCGCTCCTCTCGCTGGCGGTCGGATGGCAGGCGATTTTGGCAATTGCCATCCTGTTCGCGTGGGGGAGCGCTGGAGTGCGCAGCATGGGAACGAAAGCCTCTGCGGTGCGGCCAGTCCAACTGTTGTTCCTAGTCGCTCTGTCCGTGTTGTGGATCGTGTTCTGGAGAAATATGGCCGAACCGGGGTTCGTCTTTTTGCCGCGTGTGACGACTCCGGTTTGGCAGATTCCACTCTGGTTGTGTCTGGTTGCCAGCGCTTTCGTTGCCAGTTGGGTGGATCCACCCGTGTGGCCCGACGAAGAACGTGAACGGGCCCGGCGCGACGCTGCAGAGGCCGAGGCGGACGAATCGCTGGCGCCAGTCCCGGCGTCAGACTCCGGTGGCGGGGAATGGCAAGACGGTGAGTTGACCCTTCGGCCAGACGGCACGATTGCCGGGGGGGGAGACACGTTTGTGGACGGCGGCCGGGCGGAAGAGGTCGATGAAACGAGGCGGGAATGATTCTCACGGTCCCCCGATGAATGATTCCCGATGCCCTTTATTGATCCGGGGCAGGTTTTTCCGAACTGGTTTTTGCCGAGCTGGCCGGGTTGATGACGGGTTCACCGAACAGCATAGGCACGGCGTGTTCTTTTTCGATGAGGCGTTTCAGCTTCGCGAGGTCTGTGCGAATTTCTTCGACGGGCGGTTTGCTGCGGAGAGCAAACAGCAGTTTCCGCAGGCCCCCAGTCGATTCGATCCGTTCATGGCTGACCCGCACTGCGTTTCCCTCACGAGTGAGCCGGTAGATCTGCATCTTGCGGATTCCCCGCTCAACGCTCCGGAGTGAAAAAAATTCGCCGGGGTCCAGTTGCTGAACCGATTCGGTCAAATTCCGCTGCTGCCCGTCCTTTTCATAAATCAGGTGGTAGGTTGCCGGCATTCCGTTGTTGTCAGGTTCGGTGACGGTTGCCTGTTTCAGGCTTTCGACCCAAAGCATGCGTTTTTGTGGATCGACCAGCCAGTCAAAAACAACCTCGGGCGGAGCGACAATCCGCGTTTCGGCCTGGCACTGGACTGGGCGCCCTCCCAGAATCCAGAGCGAACCGATTCCCATGACCAGCGCGATCAGAAAAAACACGGAAAACTTGCCCGCTGGACTCATCGATTCTACCGGATGGGATTTTTTTCTTTTGTTCAATCGCCGACTGGCAATCGCAGTAGAATTCTACAGCAAATTTTCGTTCAAGTGAAATCGCGCCGGGACAGTGTTGTTTCGCCAGCTTGTCCCTGGCCGTCACAAGAAGAAATCTTCACGTAAAAATCGCAGGGGTGGAGAACCTGAATTCCCGCTGGCTGTCCTGTTCTCCGTTGGTCCCAAGTGGCCATCCATGTTACCATTTAGCGAACTCGCCCGGGGAATTGCCAGTCTGATCGGACTTTTCAGACTGCGGTTTCCCTGATCGCAGGAGCAACACCACTGATGTCCAAGACTTTGCGACAACCCACACTGGTCCTGAACCGGAGCTGGCAGCCTGTCAATATTGCTTCCGTGGCACGGGCGCTGATCCTCGTCTGGAACGACCACGCCAGAATCGTCGAACCACACGATTACCAGCTGTACGACTGGGACGACTGGGCCCGGATGGCTCCGCGTGACGACGAACCCTACATCCAGGCCGTATCGACCCGGTTGCGAATCCCGGAAGTCATCGCGCTGAACCGTTTCGACCGGTTGCCGACTGCCAACGTGGCCTTCAACCGGCGCAACCTGTTCAAGCGGGACCGCCAGATGTGCCAGTACTGCGGTACCCAGCCCCTGGCCGACGAATTGACGATCGACCACGTGGTGCCACGGGCCCAGGGTGGCCTGTCCTCATGGACGAACTGTGTGTTGGCCTGCGTGGGATGCAACCATCGCAAGGCCGACCGGACGCCCGAACAGGCGCACATGAAACTGAAACGGGCTCCGGTCCAACCCGCCTGGAACCCTGGTTACTGGCGGCACACCCGGCGGATCGACAGTTGGCAAAAATTCATCAGCGACGCCTACTGGAACAGCAATCTGGAGGAGTAGGCAGTCTTTGGTGGTCGCACGTGGCCGGGCAACCGGAACGGCCTGACGCGGGCCTGGACTCTCGCAATTCGATGTAATTCAGGTTCTGATAGAGGGCGATGAACTGG
>JBGSVU010000675.1:0-8556 GCA_041752775.1 Pirellulaceae bacterium
AACATTTCGACCAGCAGCGTTACGCCGAAGCCGAAGTCATCGCACGGCAGATTTCTGCACTCGATCCCGAAAGCGAAATCGTGGCTGCCATGACGGAACGCATCAAATATGTGATGCGAACCGAGGAGATGGAAAACCTGAAAGCCACGCGCGAACAGGGACAGTACGGGGCTCTCGGACCGGATATCGAGAGAATGGCCACGCCCATGACAGCAGATTCGCCACAGATCTATGGCGATCTCGAAGAACGGGCACGGCGGATGGAAATGCGGGACGAGTTTCTGGCAAAAACCCAGTTCAACTCGGATGCCGAACGGCGAATCTGGAACCAGCTGAAAAACTCGCAGATTCAGGGCGAGTTCCGCGGCACTCTGGCAGAAACCGTTCAGCAAATTGGTGCCCAGGCAGGCGTCAACATCATTTTTGATGCGGCGGCCCTCGAAGGCGAGAACATTTCGACCAGCAAACTGGTCGACGTGCCGATCTCCAATCCGATCTCGCTGCAAAGCGCCCTGAACATTGTGCTCGCCAACGCCAAACTGGTGTTTGTCGTCGAAGACGAAGTGATCAAGGTCACCAGTCCCGAGGCGCAGAAACGGAATCTGGTCGAAGAAACCTACTATGTCGGCGACCTCGTCTTTCCCGTCAGCATCCAGCAGACGCCATCGATGATCAATTTCATCACGCCCAGCATGCAGATGAATTCGAACAATCCGGCGAACTCCATGGTCCTGGCCGGGAATCAGACGAACCCGCAGATGAACGGTGGAGTCACCAACGTCAATCCGCTGGCTCTGGCCCAGCAGATGCCCGGCAACCCGCTGGGCGCTGCCGGTTTGAGTGCGCTCGACCAGTACAACAATTTCGACCGTCCCCGCACCGTCGAGCCGGTTTATACGACCAGCGGTCCTGGGCAAATGGGCGGAATCACCTTGCAGAGTTTTCAGCCCCTGATGAACCTGATCCAGCAGACCATCGATTCGGATGGCTGGACCGGAGTTGGCAGCGGCGACGGAACGATGATGCCGTTTCTGGCCAATCTCAGCCTGGTGGTTTCCAACACCCAGGCCGTGCAGGACCAGATTCAGGACCTGTTGACCAAGTTGCGGGAACTGAACGACGTGCAGATCGTGGTCGAAGTCCGCTTCATCACGCTCTCGGACGACTTCTTTGAAAGAGTTGGCGTCGATTTTGATTTCAACATCAACGACAACTCGGGATTGGCCCAGGGCACCAATCCTCCGGACAGGGTCAACCCCAGTACGGTGATCGGTAACATCAATACCGATGGTACCAACCTGACGCCTTCGCCGGATTTTGACTTGCCGTTCAGGCAGAACAGTTTTGCGACGGCGATTCCGCAGTTTCCAACGTACGATCCGGCTTCGGCCGCCAACTTTGGATTTGCGATCCTGAGCGACATCGAAGTCTTCTTCCTGATTCAGGCCAGCAAGGGCGACACGCGTTCCAGCGTTTCCCAGTCGCCAACGGTGGTCATGTTCAACGGCCAGTCGGCCAGCATCAACGACACCGTCAACCGGAACTTTGTGACTTCGGTGACACCGGTCGTCGGTTCGTTTGCTGTGGCCCAGCAGCCCGTGATTTCGATTTTGCCAGAAGGCACAATTCTGAATGTCGCGGCTGTTGCCTCCAACGACCGGCGGCATGTGACGTTGTCACTGAATCCGTTTTTCAGCCAGGTGGTCTCGGTGGATGAATTCACATTCGACGGCACCCGCCGTGTCGTGCGTTCGCCCAACAGTCTGTTGACCGATCTCAGCAACCTGTTGGACAACGATCCCACCAATGACGGCGATGTGCCGCTGGAAATCGAGCAGCAGGGTGTGACCATCCAGTTGCCGGTGTTTGCATTCACATCGATCAACACGGTGGTTCAGGTTCCCGATGGCGGGAGCGTGCTGATGGGCGGAATCAAGCGAATGAGCGAAGCCCGCATCGAACGCGGTGTTCCGTTCCTGAGCAACATCCCCTACGTCAACCGCTTGTTCAAGAACGTCGGGATTGGACGGCAGACTTCCAACCTGATGATGATGGTGACTCCACGCATTATCATTCAGGATGAAGAAGAGGCCATTCAGGTCGGCAACACGGGACGCTAAAGGAAGAGTCTGGCAACAGAAGAGTTGGACTCATCATGCTGCCGGCAGGGACGATGAAGCATCGTCCTGAAGATGACAAAAAAAGTCGTGCGGGACCGCCTGGTCCCGTGCGAGATCCCTGGCGAATGGATCGCCGGTGACTGTTTGAGTGGCAGTCGCAAAACAGGAGACTTTCCGTGGCTGGGCCTTTGAGTCCGTCGCACGGTCAGAAACCAGCCTGTTTGCGGCTCGCCCTGAGTGGCAGCGGCAGAAGCGGAATTCTGCTCACGCCCGAAAACCGTGGCATGCCCGCCATACCGAACGGTCAATAAAGAGAAAAAGAACGACCACCGCAGGAATTCCTGTGGTGGTTTTTTTGTGTATCGACCACCGCCACCCGGCTCGGCGGCCAACACGATTCCAGCCGTCCCACGTCCGGTCATTTGCAATCGCACGGTGGGGCATTTGCAAGCGCACGGTGGGTGGGGGCAGAATTTGCTGGCATGGCCTGGGTTGGGGGCTAAATTTCTGACAGCGAATGGCACGCATGCGACGGTGACACCGCCTGCAACGCGATCAATCCAGAGTTCCTGAATCGGATTTACCGCTTTTGTCAGGAGCTTTTGTATGCTTCGTTCGACTGATCCAGCCAGAGTGGTCTGGTTGCGGAAGCGGCATGCCGGGTTCAATACCGGCTCTATGTCGGTTGTCCGGGTGGTGGTTTTTCAGATGCCAGTTGGCCCCCACCGTGTCGCGCAAACCACGATGGGGGACCACCGTGCTACGAATACAACCCCACCACCGGCAATTCCATGCGGCGGATCGAGGGGCCCCGGAGAATCGGACGGGAGAACAGGAACAGAATAACCGCCAAATTCGGCACGGCGATCAATCGCAAGAAAGTCCTGTCTGGACCTGTTTGAAACGAACACAAAGTTCGGCCCCCTGCCCCACCCGTCAACCACCGTTGGCAAAAAAACTTGCCAACTCCGCAAAGCCAGAAACGTTCGACACCAAAATATCCCCGACAGGACTCGAACCTGTAACCTTCGGCTTCGGAGGCCAACGTTGTATCCAATTCAACTACGGGGACAGCTGTTCAACTTGTGCTGTTCAATTAACTATTGAAGGGTTTCTTTGGAAATCTTCGCGACGCTTCCGGGTTTCACCGCTTCCGGGTTTCAACACTTCGGACCGGTTCGTGTAACTTCGGGTATTGCCCCAACCAGTGAAGGACGACCCCGTCCTCATCATTCGGGTGCCACCGGAAATTCAATCATGACGAATTCATGCTGGTTTGACAACTGTTGGGCCGGAAAATTGGCAATCGCTCTGCTTTTTTCCATCCGCTGTCACCGGTTTGCCGGTGCCCGCCGGCAAAGTTGCAAATCCAGCGAACTGCAGTGACTGCAGCCGGGAGATCGGAATCCCCGGCATCAACCCGCTCGCTGGGTCAGCCCGAATTCTTCAGTAACGTTGCGGGCATCGGCCCACAGCGCTTCCAGACTGTAGAACTGACGGGTGTCTTCGTCGAACAAATGTATCACCACAGATCCGAAATCAAGCACGATCCATTTACCCGATTCCTGTCCGTCCAGGCTGATCCGGCGGTCTTTCAGATCTTTTTCCAGTTTCAAACGTATCTCTTCGCTCATCGCCACGAGCTGGCGGTGACTGGTTCCGGTCGCAATGACGAAATAGTCAAAGATCGATGTCAGCCCGGTCATGTCCAGTATCACCAGATCGGTGCCGCCGTTCTCGATCGCCGTCGTGGCCGCCGCCAGCGCCAATTCGCGACTGCGGGCCAGATTCGGCAAAACCGCCGGAACAACCGGTGTGGCGTCCTCCTGTTCCAAAGCATCCTGTGTGCCGATTTCTTCCTGATCCGCCGTTTCGTCCCGCAATGACAGATTCGCGGCCGTTTCGGCCTGGTCGGTTGCGGGAGGCAATTCGCTGGCAGGGTTTCGTTCTTGCTCTGTCATCTGTACCGGGTGTTGGATTTCGGGGGCTGACCGGTGTGTCCGGGCGGCAAACTCAAAAGTAGAATGCATGCGATCCAGCCGTTGTTGAAGATTCTATACGATGGCGGTCAATTTGCGAGATGCCGCCAAATTGGCTGTGGCCAGGCGGAGATGCTGTCAGGGACATTTGGGCGGACCGTCCGGTTCGCGCCCCGGTTCGAAATCCATTCCCCAGACGGTGGCGTCACCGGAATCCAGGCCCCTTGCCGGTTCCGTCGCCCCGCTGACGTTTTTTTGATCCAGCTGGCTTTACGATTTACAAAGGAACGGTTCGGTGCCAACCCGCCAGATTTGCCCCGACACTGAACAAGCGGACAGTGAATCCGACGCCGTTTCGCTGGACGATGTTCGCGCCGCCGCTACCCGCATTGCGAGACTGATCCACCGCACACCCGTAGTGACCAGCCGGCGGTTCAACGACTCGATCGGTGGTCACGAAGTTTTCTTCAAGTGTGAAAGTTTCCAGAAAGCGGGATCGTTCAAGTTTCGTGGCGCGTCGAACGCGATCGCCAGTCTGTCACCCGAACAATTGCAGCGCGGCGTCGTCACGCATTCCTCCGGCAATCATGCCGGCGCACTCGCCTGTGCTGCCCACGTGGCTGGAACTCCCTGCTGGGTGGTCATGCCCGCCGGGTCCAGTCCTGTCAAACGGGCGGCGGTCCTGGCTTATGGCGGTCGCGTCGTCACCTGCGAAAACAACGAACGCGCCCGGACCGCAGTTGCCGACGAGGTTCAGCGCGACACGGGTGCGAACATGGTGCCGCCCTATGACGACACGAGAATTATCGCGGGACAGGGGACGGCTGCACTGGAGCTGATCGACCAGGTCCCCGGACTGGACATGGTCCTCGCTCCGGTCGGTGGCGGTGGATTGTTGGCGGGGACTTGCATTGCCGCGCGAAAATCGCAACCCCACATTCGTGTCATCGCCGCCGAACCTGCCGGTGCCGACGATGCATGGCAGTCGTTTCGGGCGGGACATCGGATTCCGCTGACCCATCCCGACACCATCGCCGACGGTTTGCGAACAAGCGTGGGGCATCTTAACTGGCCCATCATCCGGCGCCATGTGGAACGGGTCGTCACGGTGACGGACGCGGAAATCGTGGCGGCGATGCGGATGTTCTGGATGTTGACCAAATGCATGATCGAACCCAGTTCCGCCGTTCCCGTCGCGGCCCTGCTGCAAAAGTCCTTTTTCGCATCCGCCCTGCCCGAACGTTCCGCGACCGCAAACCCGTCCACCGGGAAGCTGCGGATCGGCGTCATCATCAGCGGGGGAAACGTCGATTTGGACAATCTCCCCTGGTAACCGGCGAATCCGGGCGAGCCGGGCCGGTCGAATATTTCCGCGCGCACACCCAATCAGATGATTCAGTCCGCGCGCATCCGGTACAGGATGACATTCGTCGCGATTTTTGCGGCGTCGTCGCGTTTGTAGCCTTCGCAATTGCTGGCTGATGCGTTTTCCATCGCACAACTCAAATCAAACGGCGAAAAAATGACGACCATCCGCCCCTCGATTTCAATCCCTTCCAGTTTCGGCACGGTCATTTCGGCGCGATAGCCGTTGGCGGCCTGGCTGTCGGGATGCCGCAATTCGACACGGTCTTTCGCAAGCGGAAAACCGAATTTGGAGTCGTTCCAGAGGGGGTGCTCCGGCGGAATTGGTTGCAGACTGTGGTCAGGGAAAATCTGCGCCATTTCCCTGCGAAACGCGTCGGCGAAATCGGGGGACGAACAAATCGTGTCGACGAACAGGAACCCGCCGTTGTCGATGTATTGTCGAATCGCCTCGCGCTGTTCGGGACCGAGGTTGAAACGTTGCCGCCCGTGGGAAAACAGCATCGTATAGTCCGACATTTGCTCGAGGTTCGGGCTGACAAACCGTTTTTCGCGGTCGATCTGCAGGCTCGATTCGGAGGCGACGAAATCCTGGATATTGCCCCAGGCGCTGGCGGCGTCATCGTCGCCACCGCCCAGCCGCAATTTTGGGAATACCAGGGCCCGCCCGGTCAGCGACTCCACCACCGAATCCCCCAGTTCATTGACGTCCAGCTTCTCTTCCAGAACACGGTTGGTCGCATAGGCCGCGACGTTGACTCCGATCTGGCGGCAATACCCGATTTGTTTCTGGACGGCTTCGGGGCAATCTTCGAAAATGCCTGGCCGGTCCAGTTGCCAGTACCCCGACAGGTTGCGGGGACAGAATACCACGCTGGTGCGACAGCAGGCCTGCAGACCCAGCAGCGGCCATCCGGCGTCGGGCTGGCGGATTTGAAAGTGGGCGTTCCAGACCGGATGGTCCACGCCCAGCGGTTCCAGCCTGCTTTCGGGAAACAGCTCGGCCATCAGTTCGCGAAACGACCGGTCAAAAGCCACATTGTCACCACACCCGTCACCCTGGCAGGCTTCGGCAAAAACAAACTTGCCACTCTCGATGTACCGTTTCAATTCGCTTTTCTGCTGGGCATTCAGGCGAATCTCGTCGCGTCCGGAAATGAACAGCACCGGCGATTCACGCAGGTCGTTCACGTCGGCTTTCGTGGCGTCGACCGTTTGCCAGTTCAACGGGATGTTCCAGGCCTGTTCCACCTGTCGCGTCATGTAATGCAGTCCGGTGGGGTGCAGTTGGCCCAGTCCGGATTCGGGCAATTCGTACCGCCCGAACAGGACGGGTCGCAGCCCTTTGGACAAAAACAGCAGCGCCAGCGACGACGCGACTTCTTCCATGTTTTCCAGATGCCCGGAAGGGTTGGCCCACGAACCGACCAGCCGTTTGCTCTGGTCCGACACCAGTTCCGTCGCCCCTTCGCGGTACCAGTCGTGCGTTCCGAAAAACCGCTGGCCCGACAGTCGGCCTGCCCGTTCCATTCCGTAGAGGTAATAGTACTTGCCATTGTCCATCCCTCCCGGACGGGGATTGCCATTGACGCGAAAGTTGCTGGCCAGCCACTGCATCGCCGCCTGCAACTGTTTGTCCACCGGATCGTCGCCGCAACAGACGACTCGTCCTCCCACCAGATGATCGGCGGCACGGTCCAGATTTTCGCGAATGATGATCAGCGAACTGATGCCGGCACAGGTGCGGGCTCCATTCGTGCTGGTCGGTCCACTGTATCCGAAACTGCCCTGGCTACGGTCGTACAGGGTCTCGCGCCAATAGCGGTCAGCCCGTTCCCAGACCCGCCTTTCGATTGCCACACCGGCGACCCGGGCGTCGTGCAGCGCCAACAGGGCGAATTGCGAGTTGGACATGTCACCCCCTCCGCCATGCCGGTTGCTGTAACTCCAGCCCCCATTGTCCAGTTGTTGGTCAACCAGCCACTGCACATCTTCCTCCAACAGCCGGCGGTACCGTTTTCCCGATTCTCCCGCCGCGACGATGCACATCACACGCAGCGAAACCACATAAGTCGACCGTTCCGCACCGGACGGGGTCTGGGAAAAGTGCCGCAGCGCGGAACTGATTTCATTCGATTCGGGCGAAACGCCACAGTTCAGCAGGGCGAGGGTCACCAGCCCGGTGCCGCCTCCCGGCCAGTCGTTGATCGAGTCCCAGTTGTCCTGCCGGGTGCGGGCCATCCGCACCAGAAAATTGACGCCGTCTTCGATCGACTTGCGGACATGGCTGGCACGCAATTCATCCGGTCGCAGTTTGACTTGTGCCCCGACGGTCGCCGAAAAGAAGAAAAATGCGATGAAGGTTAACAAAACCAGCTGGCCGGAGCCCGACATTCGAGGAATCTGCTTCATTTTTTCATCGCCAGTGTCAATCGCCAGTTGGACTTGTCGCCACGCCAGCCTCCAGCATATAGAATTCGGCTGTTGAATGCTGCCGGAAAACGTCTGTACGCAGGGGCCGGCCAGAATTATTGATCTCTCCGCAACCGAAAGGAACCGCGTGTCCGGAAAATCGCGCAGCCTCGGCGATGTTTTGCAGGAATTCAGCAGCCATCGCAAACTGGTCGAAGAAGAACTGCACAAGGTCATCATTGGTCAGCATGAAGTCATTGAGCAACTGCTGGCCGCGATTTTCACGCGCGGACACTGCCTGCTGGAAGGCGTGCCGGGGCTGGCCAAAACCCTGATGGTCAGCACCCTCGCGCGGATCATGGACGTCAATTTCAAACGGATCCAGTTCACCCCCGACCTGATGCCCAGCGACATCACGGGTACCCATGTGCTGGACGAAGACGACCAGGGCAAACGCAGTTTCCGCTTCGTGGAAGGCCCGGTCTTTACCAACATCCTGCTCGCCGACGAAATCAACCGGACCCCGCCCAAAACCCAGTCGGCTCTGCTGCAGGCCATGCAGGAACGCGAAGTCACCGTCGGGCGGGAAACCTGGCAACTGCCCAATCCGTTTTTCACCATCGCCACGCAAAACCCGATCGAACAGGAAGGCACCTACCCGCTGCCCGAAGCCCAGCTGG
>JBGSVU010000676.1:0-1529 GCA_041752775.1 Pirellulaceae bacterium
ACGAGGCTACGAGTCCCCGCGAAGTTGCAATGAAAAGGACTCGTAGCCTCGTCCACTACCCGAAAATTGACCTGTGACGGAATACTAGAGACTTTTCAGAAATTCGATGGCGGAGCGTTCCCCGCTGGATGTCCAGCCTTCTTCCATCGACCGAATGAGAATGCGTTTGACCTCGCCATTGTCCTTGATGGCGCGCAGGATCGAGTCGCGTTTGGGCGAACGTTTGACTTTGTTGACATACAGTTCGGCCACGTCATCGACGTCCGAATTGTGGCTGCGGTCGAGGTGTTGCAGGATTTTGAGAATTCGCGGCATGTTGGTTTCCATTTCAACCAGACAGGCGGCCAGTCCATCCTCGTCCATGGAGGCAGTCAGTCCGAAGCTGCCCCAGCGAAAACGGTTGACGATGAATTCCGCATCGTTTTTGAGATATTCCATAAAACCGTGTGTGATCGGGTTGAGCGAACCGGGCGGACGTCCAATCTTTGAGATGCGGAACGACGTGTCGAAACCCGCCAGCCAGGTCACCGGGTCAAAAGTGAAGCCGCATTCGACGGGTTTGACTGGCCCCGGCCAGTTCATGGAGGGCGACCCAAAAGTGTAAACTGTGCGGGAGCTAACGCCGGCTTCTCCGTCCACGGCGAGGATGGCGGCCAGGGCATTGGAAAGAATCAGGTTTCCCTGGCTGTGGGCAAAAATCGGACAGGACGTGAAGTTTGACTGGCGCAACAGGGTGAACAGGGACAGGGCCGAAGGATTGCGGTAAAGGACCGCCGCCATGACTTCTTCCCGTTTTTTGCCGGCATTTTCGGGCAGTTGCATGGCCCGGTCGAGGGCCTTTTCCGGGCTGCGGGCGGCCGGGCCGTCGAACTGGTATTTGTCGGCAATGCACTGCCCCAGGTCGGTCAGGAATCCGCCGGAATGGTTGTAGACGCCGACGACGGGGCACATTTGCAGCAGGGACAGTGCGAGCGCCGACTTGCGATGCGATTTGCCGTCGTTCAGCATGCCGTTGATGAAAACCACACGGCGCGAAGCGGTGAACCAGCGAGTCGACTGGGCCTCGCCATTGATATAAAGGGAAATCTGCCCGTCATGGGTGGGTATCTGGTTTTTCAGCATGAATGTCCTACCGTGAAAAATTTAAACTCCGAAATCCGGAACAGCGTCACTTTTGCGTGACTTCAGACTTGCAAAAACAGGTTCGCATCAGATTTTGGGCTGAACAAGTGAGATCGGATCGTCCTGTCCCGAGTCTGCATGCTGGGACAATAACGCTTTCTCGTTTTCGTCCAACTGGTCTGCATCGATATATTCAACCATGCGGGCAACCCGCAACTGGCAAAACGCGGCCGAATGATCATCCGAACCGGATCCGGTTGCCCCGTCGGCCCGAACCCGGCGAGCCGTATCAATGACTTTTGTGGCGGAGGCGCTGCTGATCTCGCTGAATCGCAGGATCTTTGCGATTGCCCAGCGGTCGAGGAAGCCTCCCGGAACGGCTTCCAGTTTCAGGTAAATCCGCAACA
>JBGSVU010000677.1:0-10465 GCA_041752775.1 Pirellulaceae bacterium
GAGGGTTGCGTCACGTTCATGAACCCTGCCGGCCGGAAACCGAATAATCATTCTGACCCCGGACAAAACTGCAAATCGCATCGACCGTTTTGGTGGGTTCATCCAGCATCACGTAATGCCCCGCATCGTCCAGCTCCAGGGTGGCGGCATCGGGCCAGTGCCTGAGAAAACGGTCCATGCACGAAGGACGAAAACACCAGTCGCGCATACCCCAGATCAACAGTTTCTTTTGTCCCAGCGACGCCAGCTGCGATTCGATCTGCTCCAGTATCTTCCAGGCCGGATCTGATTTTCGCGTGGGTATGTCCCGGACAAACTCGTACGTCGCCCGCCGGTTGTTCCAGTTGTCGTACGGTGCGACCAGCCCCGCCCGAACCGGGCCGCTCAATCCCCGTTCCGTCGCCATGGTCAGCGCCGACCGGGCAAAAACATTCATCCCCTGTACCGCCAGTCTGCCCAGCAACGGAGTCCGCAACACCCGGATTCGCCAGGGGAAAAACGGCGGCGGAAAGGCCGCTGTGTTCATCAGGACTATCCGGCTGAAACGGTCCGGCATCCGCGTCAAACAGCCCATCCCAATCGCTCCACCCCAGTCATGGCCGACCAGCGTGATATCGCGCAAATCGAGGTGCGTCACCAGATCAGCCAGATTGCAAATGTGATTCTCCAGAGTGGCGGAGAATTCGCGCGGCTTGTCACTCAAACCGCAACCGATGTGATCCACGGCCACGGCGCGACCGGATTTCCGGATCGCTGCAATCAGGGCG
The DNA here is from genome assembly GCA_041752775.1 of Pirellulaceae bacterium. Taxonomy (GTDB): domain Bacteria; phylum Planctomycetota; class Planctomycetia; order Pirellulales; family Pirellulaceae; genus BJ22. Next base: position 768 of record JBGSVU010000677.1, read on the forward strand.
TGAAAATAAAAGGACCATGTCGGATTGCCATGCACCATCAGTACCGGGCCGGTTTTACCGCCCTGGTTCCGCTCGCCCGCACTGGCATCGGGTTGCTCGTCGACGTAGTGCAAACGAAAACCTCCCGCAGTGCGAAAGTATTGCGACGCATACGGGTAGAGCGCACGCCAGCCGCCAGCAGCGGGAACAGCAGTCTCGGAAGCACTTTCGGTCATGAACCAGTCGGCAGCGGATGAATGGGCAACACCACCGAAGATAGCCGAACGCGGCCTTTTGCAACAGGCTTGCTGCGGACAGAAGCACCGGCTCAGGCGCACCGGATCAGGCCGCAGACTGCAGCCTCATCGCCGCCACAACCGGTTTCCGGCATTCGGCAAACAGCGAATCCGGTTTGCGAATCCGGCCGTCGCGCAAATCCAGCCCGTAGTCGGCAAAACCGGGCACTTCACTTTCGGACGCCCCACAAATCCGGAATTCAGCCATGCCTGCCGCTTCGCAGGCCTGACGCAGCGAAAAACGGTCGTACATCCACCGGTGCACTTCACCACTGGCACGAAAACCCGCTTCATCCATACGCTGAACAAACCCGGAACCGAGCAGCATCCGGTTCAAACCCCGGGCCAGTCGCAACCGCCATCCGCTCCACGACCAGCAGACGCGATGCCACAGCGACGTTCGCACCGGACTCGCCGCAGACTGTCCCGACGCAGACTGTCCCGCCGGGCAACAGTCACCCGCGGATTCGCTGTCGGGCGAACGGCAGAGCGCAAACTCAACGCCGATTCGGGACTGGACAAACTCGGCTACCGAATCCCGATCCAGTCCTGCCATGAATCGTCCCATCTCTCCGCCGCTGGTGCTGCGAACGAGCTGGTCCAGCAACTCCAGTTTGATCCACTCATAACGCTCCGCCGCCTGCCGGTTGCCCATCCAGGCCCGGTCATGCAATTCGATGTACAGCCGCGCAATCTGTTCGAGGTCGGGTACGACAATTCGCAACACACCTCCCGGTCGCAACACGCGATAGCACTCCCGCAGTAAAGCTTCTCCCTGTTTCCGTTCCAGATGTTCCAGCACGTGCGAGTGGTAGACCACATCCTGGCTGTTGTCCGGAACGGGCAAACCGGCGCAAATATCAACCTGCTGGACGGCGGGATGGCTGGAGTTCAAATCAAAATTGGTCCAGGCCGGGTGAAACGTATTTCCGCAACCGATATTCAGTTTCCGGTCCCACGTTTCGGACGCGACCGTGTCCGGGTCTGCCGCGACTTCGTTCTGCGGTTGCACAATGCGGAGAAAAGGCCGATTCAAGGTTTCACCCCCATGCGACCTGTGTAGTCCATCCGGTTCAGCAGAATCCGGACATCATGACGCGCGAAATATTCATCGGTTGCCCGCCGGCAACCCTGCCAGTGACCATAGTCATCCACAATCAGGACGCCACCAGAAACGAGACGCGGGAACAGCTGTTCCAGTTCGCAACGTGTCGATTCGTACCAGTCCGTATCCAGCCGCAACAAGGCGATCGGCCCCGTCCCGGCGCTCTCCAGTGTTTCCTCGACCGGGCCGACAACAAAACGGGTTTTCTCACGGGGATATCCCGTCCGCTGCATGTTCTCCTGGACTGTTTCCAGGTGGCTGCGGCACCACACGCTGTCGGCGGCGGTGGGATCGTCTGATTTTTCCAGCAGCTCGGTGGCCGCCACTCCGCAAAAATCGACATCAACGGTTTCCGGTTGAGTCATCCCTTCGAAGGTATCGAACAGCCAAAGATCGCGCCATTCCGATTCGACCGGTTTTTCACGCTCCCGCATCAAAGTCAGGGCGATCGCCATCATGCTGCCCCCGCGCCAGACACCGCATTCGACAATCGATCCGCCAATACGGTGGCACTGAATGTGCTGGACGGCGCGGGTCAACCCGACGAGACGTTCCGGAGACGTCATCGTGTGAGGCTGGACACGCAGCACGGTCTCCAGCTCGTCGTCGCTGATGTCGGGCATCCGCTGTCGCAGCTGTTCAGCCGGCGAAAGCGCTGCGGGAGCGTTTTTCCTTTTGCCTTTCAGCCTGGCGAGAAGTGTGTTCATGACGTCCGTGTCAGTCAAAATGCCTTGTTGCCGAAAAAGCCACAAACAGCAGCAGGGGGCTGTCTCCCAATGGGTGCTGGCGCCGCCATGCGGTTCAGGCGTCTGCCCCATTTGTAAATTGTAAAGAGATTTAGCAATTTTCAGCCAATTCGGAAACGCGAAACCCCGACGACAGCATTTCTGCTGGCATTTTTCCCGTTGCCGCTTTTTCCGACACTTGACATTATGCCGGGAACAGGCCGAAGTAACCCCATTTTTTGACCCGGAGTTTGACAGGCGACAACGCCCACGCAATCAACAGTTTCATGGAAAACGCAGTTGCAATCTGTATCTACAACCGCCCCGAATTGACCCGGCGCGTGCTGGAAACCATTCGCAACGTCCGTCCGGCCCGGCTGCTGGTCATTGGCGACGGGCCTAATCCGGACCGGGTCGATGACGCCGCGCGGGTCGCGGCCTGCAGGCAGTTGCTGGAAACAGTCGACTGGGACTGTGACGTGGAAACCTGCTACGCCCGCCAAAACATGGGGTGCCGGTTGCGGATGGGGACAGGGCTGACTTGGGCTTTTTCCCGGGCCCAGCGTTTGATCATTCTGGAAGATGACTGCCTGCCCAACGTCGATTTTTTTCCTTTCATGAATCAAATGCTCGACCGGTACGCTGACGACCCCCGCGTCATGATGGTGTCGGGCAACAATTTTCTGCCGGCCGCCATGCGTTCCAGCCTGGCAGAGCAGGCCAGTTACCGTTTTTCCCGCTGGACCCACATTTGGGGCTGGGCCTCGTGGCGTCGCGCCTGGGAAAAATTCGACGACCGGATCCGCTGCTGGCCTTCCGTTCGCGAGACAGGTTTTCTGAAGGAGTGGACGGATTCAGCGGTCGAGCGGGACCACTGGAAAGGCGTTTTTGACCGGCTGCACCAGGGCCAGATCGACACTTGGGATTTTTCCTGGATGTATGCCTGCTGGATCAACCACGGGTTAACTATCCAGCCCTGCGTCAACCTTGTTTCCAATATCGGCTTTGGATCCGATGCGACACATACCGTTGATGCCGCTTCACCGCTGTCGAAAATGCCAACGGGGAGAATGGGCCCCCTGATTCATCCGGCGGAAATCCGGCGCGATCAAACCGCCGACCGCTGGACATGGGAGAACATTTTTCTGCCGACAGTATCTGATTCTGCCGGCCAGTCCGAACCGCCGAAACAAAACCGGCGCGGTCTGTGGCCTTTCCGCCGGCGCAAACCAGCCAGCGTTTCCTTTCTGTGATCCGTCCTCGCTTTGACAGGGAAAGCACCCCGTGAAGATCGCCGTCGTTTCACCTTTCCGTGTCGTCGCTCCGCATTTCGAGACCGAACTGGAAATCATCCAGCGTCATCTCGACGAGGGCGACAGCGTGGACTATCTCTATTGTCAGGGACGACTGGCGAATTGCGACTTCAACCCGGCCAAAGTCCCCGGCAACTGCGAAAACTGTTGCGGCCGCCGGGAACATGGCATCGAACAGTTGCATCCGCGCCCCACACTGGTCGAACTGGATCGCCCCAGGCCGCTGCCGCCACGCTGGCCCGAATTTTCCCGTCTTGCAGAATTGCAGAAATACAGTTTGCCTGGATTTGACATCGGTTACGCCGCCGCCAGTTCGCTGGTTTCCAGCCTGCGTGATCCCGAGCCGGATTTGAATCTGCATCGCCCGCTGCTGGAAAACTTTTTGCTGGCCGCGTGGCAGACATGGCAGACTACCGTCGCGTGGCTGGAGAAAAACCGGCCCGACCGCGTTTACATTTTCAATGGACGGTTCGCTGCAATGCGCGCGGTACTTCGCGCCTGTCAGCAGCAGGGTGTCGATTGTGTCATTCATGAACGGGGCAGTTCGCCCGACCACTACCAGCTGTTCCACAACCGGCTGCCCCACGATATCGAGTATGTCGCGGGGAGGATGCGTCTGCACTGGGATACTGCGGGGGATTCAGCCACCCGCAACGATCTGGCCGCCCAGTGGTTTCAGGACCGGCGTGAACGAGTCGAACGGAACTGGACTTCGTTCGTCAAAAACCAGACAGCGGGCAGCCTGCCGGAAAACTGGACGGACAGCAAACGCAACGTCGTGATCTTTCCATCCTCGGATGACGAATTCGTTTCCATTTCCGATTCCTGGAAAAACAGACTGTTTGCCAGCCAGTTGGAAGGGATCCAGTTCCTGATTCGGGAATGCGAAAAAAACTCACCTCGTATTCATTTCTGGTTGCGAATGCATCCGAACCAGGCCAATGCCAACAACCAGGCAACCCGCGACCAGCGCTCCCTGAGGGCCGCCAATCTGACCATCCTGCCGCCTGAATCGCCTGTCGACACGTATGCGATGATGGATGCGGCTGAAAAAACGGTGACTTTTGGATCATCGACGGGAATCGAAGCCGTCTGGTGGCAGCGTCCGTCCGTGCTGTTGGGCAATTGTTACTATCGCGATTTTGTGGGACCTCACCGGGCCGATTCGGCGGAGCATGTCCTCAGCCTGGTCCAGTCCCGGCTCGATCCTGGACCACGCAGCGACGCAGCGGTTTATGGGTACTGGTTTCAGACGCACGGCGAGAGATTTCAGTACTTCCAGCCCGAAGGGTTGTTTCACGGACGGTTCCGCGGCACGGTCCTGTACGCGCGTCCCCATCGCCATTCATATTGGCAAAAACTGAAGTCCCACGCCCACCGCCTCCTGAAAAGGGGTCAGGAGCCAATTGGGCGCTCTGGGTAATTTCAGCACACATGGCCGGTCCGCGATGCGACAGTTCGACAGGTTTTGTGGCACGTTCGCCCGGTCGGGAAATCCCGCGCCACGACGCGTCGCGACTTGCTTCGATCGTTCACGGGAAATGGAAAATTCAATTTTTCCGGAATTCTCATGGTCGGTAGCCCTTGACCCGCGGAAACCTTTCCAAACGACAATAATCACAATGGTTCCAGTCGGAGATTAATCGAATCCAGGGGCCTCTGGATCCCATTCGAGACAAGGGTGGAACAAGAGCCATCCGGCAGCATGGGACTGCAGCCAGTCACGGCCAGCCTGTGTTACAAAGCGAAAACCACTACCTTCGACGCCAAAAAAGTGTTGTCCCCGCCATGTCGCTGGATTGACCATGGTTTCATAGCTACGGAACTCCTTTCGTCTTCGATTCCAATCGTCAATCCACCGGGATTTGAAGATTGCATTTTCGTCAAACAATACTTGCCATACTTGCCCCATTTCTTCTGCGGCAAGGGGGTCATGCGGTCGGTCCAAAACAAAACCTTCGGGTTCGCCGCTTTCAGGAATTTCAGGAATCTTCCGGGTCCGGTCCCAATGTTCCCACTGGAATCTCGCGATATGGTGCTTGATGACATTTTTGAAGCCCAATTCAAACATGCCGGATTGTTCCATTTGCTTTCTGAAATTGTCGGTTACGATCACACTCCTGACGGGCAAGGAAATCGGAGGAATAAAGGGGCCTGTACGCTCAAGCCGAATAGTCCCATCTGCCGTTGGGGGAGAATGCGCCGTCATTCCACTAATCAGCATGCTGCCGCAATCTCCCCAGAGTTTGGGCCATCCAACATGGTAAAAACCAGAATTTGTTGCCATTGTTGAAAAATCCTATCTTTGATCAAACAACCCGAATAACTGCCTTCATTCCGGTCTGCTGAAATGATAAGTTCGCAAAGCCCGCAGTAATGCCATAACGCGGAAAAAGGGTATGATTTCCCACATATCCATCACCAACTTCGGCCTCACGGTCAGGCCCCTCGACAGTTCTTTGGCACCAGATTTGCGTCGAACCCCCGTCCTGAGAATTGCCCAGTCGGCCCAAAAGGCTCCTGACCCCATTTTCAGACAGAATGCCCCCTTTTTCAGAACCAGGTGACGGCGTTGCGGAAGATGTGCATGCCGTCGGGTGTCCGGTCGCGACCGAGCCGCGTCCAGCGGGGATGATGCGTCAAATGCACATTTCGCTCCGGATGGGGCATCAGCCCAAACACCCGACCAGTCGGATCGCACATCCCGGCGACATCAGCGGCGGATCCGTTCGGATTGCCTCCCGTCGGACCTTCGACATACCGGAGCGGCAGCTGCTGCCGGGAATCCAGCTGTTGCAGCGTTGCATCGTCGCGAGTCACAAAACGGCCTTCACCATGCGCGACCGGCAAACAGATTTCCCCAACATCCCGCAGAAAAACGCAGGGACCAGCGACCGGTCGCAAATTGACCCATTTCGCGGTGTACCGGCCGTTGGTGTTCCAGGTCAGTGAGGCGAGGCTGCCCGCACTGTCTTCGTTGTCCAGCAGCCCGGTTTTTGCCAACACCTGAAATCCGTTGCAAATCCCGAGGACCAGTTTGCCAGCGTCGCGAAACTTCTGCAGCTGATCCATCAACCCAGAACGAATTCGCGTCGCCAGAATCTGCCCCGCCGAGATGTCATCACCAAAACTGAATCCGCCCGGAAAACAGAGAATCTGAAATCGGTTCAGAATCGCCGGGTTTTCCAGCACGCGGTTGACATGAATATCTTCCGTCCGCGCCCCCGCCTGCTGAAACGCCCAGGCCGTTTCGGTTTCGCAATTCGTGCCGGGAGCCCGTAAAATCAGCGCCGCAGGTTGTGAGGTCATGCTTTACTTCCAGTTCAGTGTCTGTTGCCAGGCCGTTCTCAGTTCCGCCACCTCGCATCCGAAAAGTTCCTGCGTGCCGTGGTGGACCTTCAGGACCGGACGCTCCACGGTGGTTCCGATCCACGCCACAGGTTGGCCCGCCATTTCTTTTTCGAACTCGGCAGCCTGCGCCGGATCGACTTCGCACAGCAGTCGCGCCGTTGATTCAGCAAACAGCGTGGTGAAGGCGTTGGTCGGGCCCAAATCCCCAACAGCCACTGGCGCCAAATCGATTTCTGCTCCGAGATCGCCAGCCAAAGCCATTTCGGCCAGCGCCACCGCCAGCCCACCTTCGCTCAAATCGTGACAGCTGAGGACCAATTTGTTCTGCATGGCCCGGTGCAAGGCCAGATACAGATTTCGCGCGGCAGCGGGATCTGTCTGGGGCACCACGCCCGCACCCTGCATGCCATTGACCATCAATGCGTGGGATCCGCCCAGTTCATCCCGGGTGAAGCCCAGCAGGCAAATTCGGCTGCCAGCGTTTTTCCAGTCCATGCTGACGCAGCGACTGACGTCGGGAACCTGGCCGAGTGCACTGATCAACAGCGTTGGGGGAATCGAAATCGTTTTCCTTTCGCCCGATTCACTGGTGTAACTGAATTCGTTGTTCAGGCTGTCCTTGCCGCTGATAAATGGTGTCCGCATCGCCACGGCGGATTCCTGACAGGCGATCGCCGCCCGCACCAGCGAACCGAGAGTTTCCGGCCGGTCGGTATAACCCCAGCAGAAATTGTCGAGAATACCGATCCGGTCCGGGTCAGCCCCGGTGGCCACCGCATTGCGAATCGCTTCGTCGATCGATGCGGCTGCCATGGCACCCGGATCAAGGTCACCGAACAGCGGATTCATCCCGCAGGAAATCGTCAACCCGCGCTGGCTGTCCAGCACCGGGCGGACGACAGCGGCATCGCCCGGGCCATCTTCGTTGACGCCAACCAGCGGCTTGATGACGCTGCCGCCCTGGACTTCGTGATCGTACTGGCGAATGACCCAGTGTTTGCTGGCGACGTTGGGGTGGGCCAGAATCTTTTTCAGGGTTTCCGCGAGGCCGATTTTTTCCAGGCTGGCAGGATCTGTTGGCACAACCGCGGGCGGTTTCCATGTTGCGTCGCGAATGACGGGCGGGCGGCCGTTGTGCAGAAACTCCATGGAAATCTGCCCGACCGTTTCGCCACCGTATTTCAGGACCAGTTCGCCACTGGCCACAAACTGTCCGATCGGAGTCGCCTCGACGTCTTCGCTCCGGCAGAGTGCTTCGAACTCGGGCCATTTGTCCGACGGCACGGCAAATACCATTCGCTCCTGGGCTTCCGAGATCCAGATTTCGGTGTAGGTCAGGCCGGGATATTTCAGCGGTGCCCGGTCCAGCCAGACTTCCGCGCCGATCCCTTCGCCCATTTCGCCGACAGCACTGGACAAACCGCCCGCCCCGCAATCGGTCACCGCGTTGTACAGCCGGCGGTCGCGCGCCTGCAACATCACGTCGGCCACCATTTTTTCGGTGATGGCGTTGCCAATCTGCACAGCGCCACTGCTGGTCGTTTCGCTTTGGTCGTTCAGTTCAACCGAAGAAAAAGTGGCCCCGTGAATTCCATCGCGTCCGGTCCGTCCGCCGATCACGACGATCAAATCATCGGCGCGGGGTTTTTTGAAACTGAACTGTTGGGGAATGATCCCAACGTTGCCACAGAACACCATCGGGTTGCCCACGTAACGATCGTCAAACCAGATCGCTCCGTTGACGGTTGGAATTCCCATCCGGTTGCCGTAATCGCGAACGCCGGCGACAACGTTCTTCATGATTCGCCGGGGGTGCAAAACTCCGGGCGGCAGCGAGGCCTGGTCGCTGTCCGGCGGGGCAAAGCAGAACACATCGGTACTGCAAACCGGCCGCGCACCGAGGCCAGTCCCCAAGGTGTCACGAATGACGCCGCCCAGCCCCGTGTTGGCACCACCATAGGGTTCGATCGCCGATGGCCGGTTATGCGTTTCCACCTTGAACGTGACATTGAACTGGTCATCGAAGCGGACGATCCCGGCATTGTCCCTGAAGACGCTGACACACCAGTCGTCACTGCCCAGTTCGCCGCGAATCTGCATGGTTGCCGCGAAAATGGTCTCCTTCAGCATGTTGTCAAACTGCCGCGTACCATTTTCGTCGGTGTATTTCACCCGACCAGCGAGCGTTTTGTGGCTGCAATGTTCGCTCCAGGTCTGGGCGATCGTTTCCAGTTCAATATCCGTTGGATCACGGTCCAGCTGGCAATAGTGCTCCTGCACCGTTTGCATTTCAACCAGTGTCAGGCTGAGTGTTCCCTCGCGGGAAATCTGTTCGAGGGCGGCATCCGACGCGGTCCTGATGGGAATGGTCACAATCCGGAATGGTGTGCTGGCGACCAGTTCCAGATCGCGGAGCGACAGCTGGTCCGGCACGACCTGTTCGATCGAATCGTTGGCAATCGCGCGCTGCAGCAGCATTTTCAAATCAGCTGGCCCGATCCCCCGAAAAGCGTATCGCCGAAACGTCCTCACGGCATGGGCCGGATAACCCAATTCGCGCATCGCCCGCAAGGCACTTTCGGCTTCGGGGTCCGTCACGCCGGGTCGGCGCAAAACGAACAGAACGGTTTCGGCATCGCTGGCGGGTTCTTCTCCCGAACCTGCGGTCCCGGGCGAAGCCTCCCGATCGATTCCCACCTGGCTGATCCGGGGGACCTGCACGATCGGTTCGACAAGCAGTTGCTGGGCCAGCCGCTGGACTTCGGCGAGGTCGCCAAGTCCGGAGACAAGAAATCCCCGATGCGCCTGCACCTGGAAATCGGGGTTCAGTCCCAGGTCGGCCGCATCACCCCGGACCTGGTCCTCCATCCGGCTGGCAAATCCCGGAGCGCTTACCAGCTCAATCTGAAAAATGATTTTTCCGGATTCC
>JBGSVU010000678.1:0-1844 GCA_041752775.1 Pirellulaceae bacterium
CACCCCACGACAGGCACGCGGTCATCCGGTCCAAAAACCGGGTCGCTGTCAAGTCAGGAGCCGGGCTGGTGATATGTCAGGGCAACTTTTGTGCCCATTCTAGAAGCCCAACCGCACGATTCAACGTGACAGCAACCGATCAGACCGTTTCCTCGCTGATGGTCCGGGTTCCAGCCCGGCAAAATGCCATTTTTCCGCATTGTAGGGACCTGGGGCTGACCAGGACACTCGTTGGGGTGGAACTGGCCGCAGGACCGGCAACCGGAACGACTCCTTACGGAATTGCCGCATTAATGGCTGCTGCCCCGGGAATCTGGTTTCCCGATCGTTGCTCCGGTCAAGCCAGTCGTCCGATGGCAGATTCGAGGTGTTTCACAAAAAGCGGAATTTCTTTCAGGGTGTTGTAGAGATAAAAACTGGCGCGGAGGCTGTTGCGAATGCCGAGGTGATCGTGCAAAGGCATTGTGCAGTGATGACCGGCCCGAGTCGCCACGCCGCGCAAATCCAGCATCTTTCCAAGGTCCTGGGAATTGATCCCGCCAACAGTAAAACTGACAATTCCCGCCCGCCTCGCGGCTGGTGGACCATAAATCCGCATCCCGGGAATCCCCGACATCGCATCGATCGCAGCCATGACCAGTTCCTGTTCATGCAGGCTGATTCTTTCCAGCCCCACCTGGTTGAGGTAGCGGACTGCAGCGGCCAGTCCAATTGCCTGAACAATCGGCGGCGTACCGGCCTCGAACTTTGCCGGAAGCGCTCCCACCGAGAATCCATCCATCGTGACGGAATCGATCATGCTGCCACCGCCGAGGAACGCGGGCATTTCTTCCAGCAACTCCCTGCGACCATATAAAACTCCGATCCCGGTAGGGCCCAGCATTTTGTGTCCGCTAAAGACTGCGAAATCCGCGTTCCAGACCTGCACGTCCAGTGCTTCATGCGGAACATGCTGCGCCGCATCGACCAGTGTCGTAACGCCCTGCGCGCGCGCGATTCTTGACATTTCGGCATTCGGGGCCCTGAAACCGAGCATGTTCGAGACGGCGGGCCAGGCCGCCATCCGGGTTCTGGGCGAAATCAGCCCGGCCCACCGGTCGACGTCAATTCCATTTTCGATCTCGTGGCGGTACCAGACCGTTTTTGCACCGGTCCGTTCCGCCAGTTGTTGCCAGGGCACAATGTTGGAGTGGTGGTCGGCGATGGTCAACAGAATTTCGTCACCGGGCTGAATATGCTGGTTCCCCCACGCGTGTGCGACGAGGTTGATTCCGGAAGTCGTTCCGCTGGTGAAAATGATTTCTTCGCAATGCCGCGCGTTCACAAATTCGCACAGGGTCTGGCGCGCATTCTCGAAGGCTGCCGAAGCCGTCTCGCTCAACCAGTGGTTGCCCCGATGGACGTTGGAATAGCACTGCTGTTCGAATTGATCCATCTCGGCGATGACGGGGCCAGGCCGCAGTGTGCTGGCGGCGTTGTCCAGGTAGATCAACGGCCAGCGGTTGTAAACCTGGCGTTCGAGGATTGGAAAATCGGACCGCAACGAACCAAAGGCTGCGGGGTGTGACAGGGCAGGCTCACTCATGCGTCATCGGTGGGGTAATTGTCCTGCAAAATCCGATGGAGTGGGATTGAGGTAGGCGATCGGTATCAGCCAATTCCCGCTTTACCGGATAAATCCAGTGGAAGCGAAGGGACGTTGCCAGGTATGCGGCACCAATTGCACCCGGCACCAATTGCACCGGGATTTCGAACATCAGTCTTTCATTATCCATGAAAACGATTTTGAAACCTGTTTTGCAGTTCATTCGTAATGGCCTGCAACTGGTCCAGGCTGTTTCGTG
>JBGSVU010000679.1:0-3393 GCA_041752775.1 Pirellulaceae bacterium
GAGGAGCCGGGGGTGAGGTCACCCGGGCCGGGGATGAGGGGGTGAAGCAAGGCTGGCTGAGTCAGTCGTCGAAGGAGAGCGTTACCGAGTTCTGGTATTCGGTGACGCGGGTTTCGAAGAAATTCTTTTCCTTGCTCAAGTCCATCGTTTCGCTCATCCAACCGAACGGATTCGGACTGCCGTACTGCGGAGTCAGGCCGATGCGCTCCAGCCGGCGGTCGGCGATATGCTGGACGTAGTCGCGAAACAGTTTCGCATTCAGACCCAGCACACCGGTCGGCAAGCAGTCCTCGGCGTAGGCAATTTCCAGCTCGACCGCTTCACAGACGCGGTCGATCATCGCCTGCTGGAACTCGCCGCTCCAGACGTCGGGATTTTCCTTGCGGATTCCATTGATCAGGTCGATGCCGAAATTCAGATGAATCGTCTCGTCGCGGAGAATGTACTGGAACTGTTCGCCAATTCCTTTCATCAAATTGCGGCGGTGGAACGAGAGGATCATCACGAACCCGGTGTAGAAGAAAATCCCTTCCATGATCAGGTAAAACCCGATCAGGTTTTTCAGGAACGTCTGTTTGCCTTCCAGCGAGTCCGTGGAGAACTCCGGATCGAGGACTTCCCGCGTCAGTTCCATTTCAAAAGCGTCCTTGCGGGCGATCGCCGGAATCTCGCGATACATGTTGAAGATTTCGCCTTCATCCAGCCCGAGGCTTTCCACGACATACAGGAAGGTGTGGGTGTGGACGGCTTCTTCAAACGCCTGACGCAACAGGTATTGCCGGCATTCGGCATTGGTCACATGTTTGAATATCGCCAGCACGAGGTTGTTTCCGACCAGACTTTCGGCGGTGGAAAAGAAACCAAGGTTCCGCAGAATCACCGTTCGCTCGGCGTCGGACAACTGGCTGGAGCGCCAGATTTCGATGTCCTTGTTCATCGGGACTTCGGTGGGCATCCAGTGGTTGGCGCAACCGTTGACATAATGCTCCCAGGCCCATTTGTATTTCAGCGGCATCAACTGGTTGACATCGACCTGGTGGCAGTTGATCAGCCGTTTTTCGCCAGCAGCGATGCGAGATTTCTTGCCAACGACCTGGGCTTCGACGGGGTTTTCAAGTTCTGTCGTCATGACAAATTCCTTTTATCGATTGAGTCAGAAAAACTGTGGAAAAATCTGGGGGAAAAAGGGGAACCCGCCCGTCCGGACAGGTGTCCCCGCTGGTTGTCGCGCTGGCGGCGGCAGGGCACCGCCGGCGCCGGATGGCCCGCTACTGGCAGGCTTCGCAATCCGGGTCGGTGATGCTGCACGTTTTGGCCGCCTGACCGCGTTGCACGGTGACTTCGCCCGACGCGCTCTGGTTCTTCATCCAGCGGGGCTGGACACCGAATTTGTTCACGTCGACCGTCGATTTTTCCACCTGGGTGGCACTCAGTGTGCGGAGGTAGTAGGTCGTCTTCAGCCCCGAATTCCACGCCAGGCGGTACATCTCGTCCAGCTTGCGACCGTCCGGATTGCCGAGATACAAGTTCAGCGACTGGCCCATGTCGATCCATTTCTGGCGGCGACTGGCGCACTCGATCAGCCAGCGTGGCGCGATCTCGAAGGAGGTCGCATACCGGTCCTTGATGTCCTGGGGCAGGTCATCGATTTCGCCCAGCGTGCCGTCGAAGTGCTTGATTTTTTCCAGCATGTCGGCGTTCCACAATCCGCGCTGTTTCAGCTCGTTCACCAGATGGATGTTGATCTGGGTGAAATCGCCGGACAGGTTGCTTTTGGCAAAAAGGTGTTTGTAAGTCGGTTCGATCGACTGGGTCACACCAATGATGGTCGAAATCGTGGCGGTCGGAGCGATGGCCATCACATTGCTGTTGCGCATGCCATGACGGGCCACAGCATCGCGAACGTTCTGCCAGGGCAGCGTCGCCGATTTGTCCATGGCGACGGGCAGCCCGCGTTCCTTTTCCAGCAACTCGATCGTGTCGATCGGCAACAGCCCGCGATCCCATTTGGATCCGGCATAGGACGGGTAGGTGCCCCTTTCGGCAGCCAGTTCAGTCGATGCCAGAATCGCAAAGTAGCTGATCGCCTCCATGCTGCGGTCGGCGAATTCGACGGCCGCCTCACTGGCATAGCTGATCCCGCAACGGGCGAGGGCGTCCTGAAAACCCATCAGCCCCAGGCCGACCGGACGATGGCGCGCATTGGCATTTTTGGCTTCCGGTGTCGGGTAGAAATTGATGTCGATCACGTTGTCCAGCATTCGCACGGCGGTCCGCACCGTCGACTCCAGCAACTCCAGGTCCAGTCCGTTTTCGCCGATGTGATTCAGCAGATTGATCGAACCGAGATTGCAGACGGCCGTCTCGTCACGGCTGGTGTTCAGCAGGATTTCCGTGCAGAGATTGCTGCTGTGCACCACACCGCAATGGTCCTGCGGTGAACGGATGTTGGAGGGGTCCTTGAACGTGATCCAGGGATGACCGGTTTCGAAAACGCGTGTCAGCATTTTACGCCACAACTGCTGGGCCGGGATTGTGCGGAACAGCTTGATGCGACCTTCGGCGGCTTCCTGCTCGTAAAACTCGTAGCGTTGCTGGAATGCCTTGCCGGTCAAATCGTGCAGGTCGGAAACCTCGTCGGGGCTGAACAGCGTCCAGTCCTTCTGCTCGATGACACGTTTCATGAACAGGTCCGGAATCCAGTTGGCCGTATGCATGTCGTGCGTGCGTCGCCGGTCGTCGCCGGTATTTTTGCGCAAATCGAGGAACTCTTCGATATCGAGATGCCACGATTCGAGGTAACTGCACACCGCGCCTTTGCGTTTGCCCCCCTGGTTGACCGCGACCGCGGTGTCGGAAACGACTTTCAGAAACGGAATTACTCCCTGGCTCTGGCCATTGGTTCCGGAGATGTAACTGTTGGTGGCGCGAATGTTGGTCCAGTCGTTCCCCAGCCCGCCGGCCCATTTCGACAGTTTTGCGTTGTCGGCAATTGCCTTGAAAATCGAATCGAGGTCGTCGCCCACCGTGCTCAGGTAACAGGAGCTGAGCTGTGGATGCAGCGTTCCGGAATTGAACAGCGTGGGAGTTGCCGAAGTAAACAGGAACGATGAAAGCAGGTTGTAGAACTCAATCGCCCGCGCGTTGCGCTGGTCGCCTTCGTTCAGCGCCAGCCCCATCGCCACCCGCATCCAGAAATATTGCGGTGCTTCAAAACGGCGGTTGTTGATATGCAGCAGGTAGCGGTCGTAAACGGTTTGCAGGCCGTGGTAATGGAACAGCTCGTCGCGCTGCGGAACGACTGCCGCCGCCAGCTGGTCCAGATCGAATTCCTGCAGCCGGGTGTCCAGCCGTCCAGCCTGAATGCCCTGGGCCACATAGCCGGAAAAACTG
>JBGSVU010000680.1:0-3505 GCA_041752775.1 Pirellulaceae bacterium
AGAGTTGCCCGGATGGAGATTTGAAAAACGCCTGCCACACCAGTAGGCTGGAACTTTTCAGGTGACCCTGGCGTCCAACTTCATGAACCATCATTCCGGACTATCCGACCAGGAGTTGATCAGCGCGGTGTTGGGTGGCGACCAGCAGGCTTTTGGCAGCCTGGTGGGCCGTTACCAGGACCGTCTGTTCAACGCTGTCCTGCGGGTCGTGCAGTGCGAGTCTCTGGCCGCGGATGTGGTTCAGGATGCATTTGTGCTGGCGTGGCGAAAGCTGGGGAGTTTCGGCGGTCGCAGTGCGTTTTATACCTGGCTGTTCCGGATCGCGCGGAACCAGGCGATATCGCGCCTGCGTTCGATCAGGCCAACGGTTTCACTGGATGCGCTGACCGATGCCGGTTCGCCAGGCATCACCGCCCAGTCCGACGCACCCGAATCCGCCATGGTACGCGAGGAAAGTCTGATGCAACTGGAACTGGCAATGGACCGGCTGTCGGAGGATCACCGGGCCATTATTGTGTTGAGGGAAATCGAGGAAATGGACTATGAACAGATTGCCGAATGTCTGGATTTGCCAGTGGGCACTGTCCGCAGCCGGCTGTTTCGGGCCCGCATGCAGCTGCGGGAGGAACTGGTCAAAGTCTTCGGACGTGAAGAGTGATTTTTGAAAGTCCGGATCCGCAGCGGAAGCCGGCAGAAAACCGGAAACGAACCAGGATTTTTTTGCAACAGTGCAGTATTCCATGACGAACCCATCACGCGAAGAACTGGTTAGCGCCTACATCGACAATCAGCTGGACGAAGCGACTGCTGACGAAGTCCGCCGCATGCTCGACGAAGATGCATCGCTGCGCGAACTGGAACAGGGGCTGCGCGAATTGTCCAGGCAGATTCGTTCGCTGCCACGCAAAAGTGTCCCCGCCGGATTTTCGGAACGGGTCATGAATTCAGTTTCGGCAGAGAAACAGTCGGCAGAGAAACTGCGCGGGGCTGTGGCTGATGGGCCGCGGACCGAGGCGGCAACCGGGAGCGAGGCGGCTGTTCGCGACGCCGCATTTGAATCGTTCGGGCGAGTTCGCGGCGGACGGGGTGCAGCATGGAAAACCGGACTGGGATTGTTCACTGCAGTTGCCGCCAGTCTGGTCGGGTTGATGCTGTGGAACCCGCCCTGGTTGGGCATGGATCAATTCGTCGCCGTGCGACCGCCAGCGCCAGAATCGCCAGCGCCCGAATCGGGCGCCATGGCTACGGGGTCGGTCAGCGATGAAGAAAACGAACATTCAGAATTCCTCCAGGGCAAAAAAATCGATTCCGGCATCGCAGGAGCTGACATCGCGGCGGGCGAGACCGTTCATTCCGGTGACAGCCTGAAGCAGTCCTCTGAAGGTGATGTTGCAGGTGATCTGGCGGGCGGGCGGTCTAATCCTGCCAGCCAACCGGCGGATAAGTCTGGCGAGGCAGCAAAACCTGGTGAGCCTGAATCGCTCGCCCGAATGGACAATGCAGTCTCTGAATCTGCTACGGCCAGGAGTGCCATGAAAACTGCCCCGCCGGCTCCCGCTTCGGGCGTCGATCTGGATTCTGTTCGCAACCAGAAAGCTGGCCCGGAAATGTCCAGTGAGACCGCCCGGGAAGAACGGCAGTTAGACTTGCCGATGCAAGTAGTTGAAGCCATTCCTCCCGGGATCGCCCAGACGATGCCCTCCCGTGGCGGAAGCGGTGGGGCAATCGATCAGGCTTTGCCCAAAGCGGCCCTCGTAACTCCTTCACTCAACAGCGAATCCGCAAGCCCGGCCGTTGAAATGAAAATGATGCAATCCGACCCGCGCCCCTCCGCAGGCATCGTCTCCGATCGCCCGAACAACGAACAATCCAGGGGCGACAGCGGCGCAGAGGCTGCGATGGGTATCCGCTCGATTGAATTGGGTGGTGGTGACGGTTTGGGAGGAGGAAATTTGGGTGTTGGCGATTTGGCTGACAATATCGAAACGGATCCCACTGTAATTGGCGTGGAAATTCCCGCGGATGGCGATTCATGGCCAACGACTCTGGCCACATTCGGACTGGAACAACTGGAACCCGTTGGGCCTCCGACAGGTGAACAAATGGACCTGTTTGTTTTCGAAGGAACGGAACAACAGTGGAATGACGTGTTAAACAGGCTGGAATCCAGTGTACCGGGGAATCGTGGGAATACCGTATTCGAGGTTATGAGCGCGATCGAGCCACAGAGGGCGAAGGATGAACTGGAAAAGAAAGCATTTGATGACTCCGGCGCGAACGCACCGCGGTTTTCTGCCGCGAATCGCGCTGGCGCCGAATCCGGTGCGATGAAAGCCGAAGATCGATCCGGTTTCCTGCCCGCTGACAATTCCAGGCAGTTGGTGGAACTGCAGTCGGAACTCGTGCAACAGAATGTTCTGACCCCACTGGGCGAAAACCAGTTGAGCGCTTCCAGCAATTTTTTCTACCTCGGCCGGACAGCGAGCGAAGTCTATCGCCGGAATATGCCTCAAACCGGCGAAGAGCTGATCGAGTTGCGCCGACAGCTGGATTCCGTCCAGCCGAATGCCGTGCTGGAAGCACAAAACCAGCTGGCCGGAAGAAGTACCAGGGAACCTGGCCAGACCGAAAATCCCGCCGGTGGACAACGCGACGAGGAAAGCCAGATGCCGGGTGGGTTGTCCGCCGAAACTCGCCAGCAGTTGCTGAACCAGCCCGACCAGCGTTCGCGCGAGGGCCGGAATTTGCAAACAGTCCGACACCTGCTGTTCGTCCGCCAGGCTGAAGCGCCCGCCATGCCCGATACAGACGAATCGGCTGAAGGTAAATCCGACAAGTAGGTCAGACGCAGCAGGAGGTTTCGGTGGGAGGCTTTCGACCCGAAATTCGTTCCGTCGCAAGGTGTTGGTCGGGCAGATTGTCGGCCGGGCAATTCCAGGGACAGAAAATCGTCTGACCCTTCCGTGAAGGTACGCGGGTGTCGACAGGGGATTTTGCACAGCTGCAGACTCCCTCGCCGGTGGCCGATTTCAGAATTCTGGCTGCTGCTGACAGGTTATCGACGCCACCCTGCCCCGCCGTTTAACTTCAACTATTCGTAATCTCTTCGCAAATCTGGCGGGGACCGCTTTTCAACCTCCCCGTCGCGTTTCAATCGGGTTATCGTATCTGCACCGTTTGGCGAATCGCCAGACGGACGCCGTCAGCCAAAAACAAACCCAGTCTTCATCGCGCCAAAAAGCCCGGAGAGAAATGAACCAGGACCCCGCAACCCAGGAAGTACCGTTTGACCACGCACCCATCGACCTCGACGCCACGCGCGATCGCAGCCAGAATTTTGTCGGTCAGTGGAACCGTCTGATCAGCCGCACCAACTGGGAAAAAGGCCAGATTATTACGCAGTGGCGAGCCGATCTGCAGCAGCAGGAACAACCGGCCGCGACATGGAGTGACGAAACCTGGAGCCGGCTTGTGGGAGGCGTATCGCCGCAGCATGTCGGACGCC
>JBGSVU010000681.1:0-3892 GCA_041752775.1 Pirellulaceae bacterium
CGGAAGGGCGCAAGCCGGCTTGCGCCGCTCCGCGACTTTTCTATGGGCCTTGGGGATGGTCGCCAGCTTCCCCAAAAAAAGACCGCGGTCACCGGCCGGTTGCGATTGACACATCGCGATGTCGCAATATATTTGAACTGAATCGATGCCCAAATCCAGGTCCCAGTCCTGCCACCCGAAGCCACGTGAACAAAAGCCAGCGAAAAAAAGGAACCATGGACGCCGAAGCCTTTGGTCAGGCGGCCGAATGCCTGCGCACACTGGCTCATCCCCACCGGCTGAAAATCGTCCAGCTGCTGCTTTCTGGCCAGCCTTATTCAGTTAGTGAACTGGCCGACGCCTGTGGCATCCCCCAGCCGCAAATGTCGGACCATTTGCGGATGATGCAGCGCTGTGGTTTTTTGACCAGCACGCGCCAGGGGCGAACCGTCCTGTATTCAGTTGCCGAGCCCCACTTGGCCAGCATCATGGCCTGTGTCGAAAACCGTTTTGGCAAATGAGTTACGGCCGACGGCCCGGAACCGTTCACGACCCCCACCAGGAACCGCCCATGAAGACCATTTCCGTCAAAGAACTCGCCGAGTTGAAAGCCAGCATTCCGGGGCTGGAGCTGATTGATGTGCGGACTCCGGCCGAGTTTGCCGAAGTCCACGTGGAGTTTGCCCGGAACCTGCCACTTGACCGGCTGAATCCACGCGAGTTTCTGAAGGGCCGGATCAACCCCCCGGACCGTCCCGTCTGTTTGATCTGCCGCAGTGGAAAGCGGAGCGAGATGGCGGGCGAGCGACTGATCGCGGCCGGTGCGACGAACGTCGTCAATGTGACGGGAGGGACCCAGGCTGCGATCGCGGCCGGTTTGCCTCTGGTTCGGGGGCGGAAGGCGATGTCACTGGAGCGGCAGGTCCGGATAGTGGCCGGTTTTCTGGTGGTGACGGGTGTGGTCCTGGGTTGGAGAGTCCATCCCGCTTTTTTGGGGCTTCCGGCTCTTGTCGGCGCGGGGCTGGTGCATGCTGGCGTCACGGATACCTGCGGAATGGGATGGGTCCTTGCGAAAATGCCCTGGAACCAGCGAAAAACCTGCGAAACGGTTGCGGCGACCGAATAGCGCCGCTGGTTGAGGCTGTGGAAAATCCGGTTTTTTCCTAAAATTTTCCTGGAGCGGCACTTTCCCTCGCGACTGTGTCTGCATAGTGTTCTCGCCAAGTTTTCCTGCCACCCCCTGGGAGTCCTCAATCATGCGTTCTCTGTCACTGACTCTGCTGTTTGCCGCCCTCGTTGCCAACCCGCTGTGGGGCCAGGACCCTGAGACTGATCCGCCCGTGATCGATCCCCCCGTTCAGAGCCGGGCGATGGTGATTTCATCCACCTCCGATTCGGAAGACGGCGGCGAGCCGGTGATGAACATGCAATTCATGTCAACCGATTCCTCGGGAGGAATGTTCATTTCCGAAGGCGCTTCATTTTCTTTTGGTGGCCCCGGTTTTGGGGCGACCAGCGACCCGTTTTCGATGTTGTCGATCCCGGACATTCAGGGAGACATCGAACTGGTGCCTGAACAGTTGCAGCAAATCAACGACATTCGCAAGGATTTTTCTGCCCGGATGCAGAAAGAAATCGAATCCTTTCGCGAGGAGGGGTTCAAAGCGGACCAGGGCAAGGGGCTGGGCGACATGATCCAGAAGATGAAGTCGGAACAGACCGAAGCGATGGAAAAGATCCTGCTGCCCCACCAGCTGGAACGCCTGAAACAGATCGGACTGCAGTCGCGCATGAAAAATGCCGGCGCCTCGGGTGTGCTGGCCGACCAGAAGCTGGCCGAAGAACTGGGCATTGACGACGAACAGAAAGCGAGAATTCGCGACCGCGCAGCTGAACTGGCCAAAGACCTCCAGGAAAAAATCGAAGCCCTCCGCGAACAGACTCGCGAAGAGTTGCTGAAAGAACTGACCGCCGACCAGCGCGAAAAACTGAAAGCCATGATCGGCGAAAAGTTTGAGGGCAAGACCCAGCCGACTATCGAACTCCCCAAACGGACGAAGCAGCGACTTGAGAAAAAGTCGGACCAGTCGGACCAGTAGGGCGAGGTGCACCGGGCAGGATCCGGCGGGTTGAGGGTGGGTCGTGTGACCAGGCCCCCTTTGCCCGAACGAAACATTCCAGATGCCATGGGGTCGCGATTCAGAATCGCGGCCCCGTTTTCGTTGGTATTCCCCCGACGAAATCTGGCATCGACTGCCTGCCGGTGCTTTTGCCGCACCTGCGCGGAACCGGTTTTGCACTGTGCATCAGGCACTGTGCATCAAACTGGCGGGCGCCTCCGGTGTCTCTGGCTGCATCGGGAACGGATGGGCAGCCATTTCCGAATTCCGGGAGGAGCTGAAAGGCGCACGTTCCGTGATTGCTGGCCCAGTCTTGTCAAGTCACCGGCTGGTATGCACTGGTTTGCATTATTTGGAAAACTGTGCCAGGACGGGTTCCGGTGCATCCATGGCACAGTGCGGCGTGCGATCCGGACCGGTTCGGTGGCCGCGTTTTCGACTGACACAATTCCCTGACTCTGAAACGGAACTTTGGAATGAACATCACAACGTGGACTCTACCTATCCTTCTGGTTTGCACCGGTCTCTCGCTCGCACTTTTTTCTCCCTCGCTGCGACCGGCGGCCGGGCCAGTGGACGCCCGGGTGGGACAGCAGGAGCAGGATCCATTGCCGCAGGGCGAAGTCCCCCAAAAACAGCAGCGGCCCGATGATCCGGATACCATTGCCCGCCGGGACTATATGCGTGCCAAGCTGATGTACACCCAGAACATTATCGAAGGCCTGACGCAAAAGGATTTTGCAGGGATTCAGACTGCCGCCGAGGAAATCAAAAAGATCACTGAAAGTGCGGCCTGGAACGTCGTGGATTCCGACGAGTACCGGTTTCAGAGCCGGGAGTTCCAGCGTACGGTCGACGACCTGGTTCACGCCGCTGAAGGGCGCAACATCGAAGCCACGACGTTGCGTTTCATTGGGTTGACCACCAAGTGCGTCGACTGTCACGAGCATTTGCGGCGGCGGTCTGATTTCTGAACAGAAACTGGCCTGTCCGCCGCATGGGCCTGTTTGCAGAATTCGGCGTGCTGCCAAATTGCAGAGGGTCAGAGCAAGAACCGGCGGAAATTTTCCGGACAGGCTTTGAAATTTCAGGCAACCCGCCGCGCGTGCAAGGCAACGCAGACTGCCTGGCTGCAGCTACGGGTTACCCTATTCGCCATGCAAATTGCCGGAATGTGAGTGAGCAGCCGGAAGACCGGATCGGCCCGGGAAATATCGGCGCCGGCATTGTGGGAAAGGTGGCGTAGAGGCGCGGACGGGGAAATGGCCCACTGAAAATCCGGATCGGTTACAATTGCGGCAGAAGGGCGTTTTTTCCCGAAACCCGGCGACAGGGAATCAGGAAAACCGCCTGAAGTGTTTTCTGTAGACCCGGCCTGGAGGCGAGTGGATGAGTCCCAAATCTGCTGCGGAGGTATTTTCCCGTCAGACTGTTGAAATTCAGGGCGTGCGGCTGCATTTGGGCCAACCCCACGACATTCCTGCTCCCTGGATCGGCCAGTCGGAAATTCTGCGCCAGTTGCTGGCGTGCTGGTTGGTCGTTAACGAGCGCGACTTGCCGCTGACGCCGCGGCTGGTGGGACCGCCGGGGATTGGGAAAACCGCGCTGGGAACGGCGGCTGCGAAAGAGCGTGGCCAGGAGCTGTACATCTACCAGTGCACCGCCGATACGCGCCCGGAGGATCTGCTGGTCACACCTGTGCTGGCAGAAAACGGAAAAATCGCTTACCACGCCAGCCCGCTGGTCACCGCGATGCTGCGCGGCGGCGTCTGCATTCTCGACGAAGGCAACCG
>JBGSVU010000682.1:0-6111 GCA_041752775.1 Pirellulaceae bacterium
CGCCGTGGCTTCGTTGACGATGGCATTCCGCGAGACGAACTGGCTGCCACGCAGAATGTTCCCGCCGCCGATCACGACCGCGATCTGGCATCCGGTCTGTTTGGCCTGGACGATCTGGCCGGAAACATGCACCACATGGTCCATGCTGATGCCGCGTTCGCCAACGTGCGTAAAACTTTCGCCCGACAGCTTCAGAACAATGCGGCTGAAGCGGGTAGCGGGAATTGACATTGGCGGAGGGTCCGGCTGAGAAGGGGGAATGGTTGTTTTTGCCAGTGTAACGTCTGGATTCCGGTTTCGCGAGGTGCAGCGAGGGGCGCAAAAAAACCGGACTGGGTTCAGTCCGGTTCTGCTGTTTTGCTGTTCGCCGTATCAGGCCTCGCCGGTTCCATGACCGGACTGGCCCAGTTCCCAGTGGACGAACTTTTTGATGGTCATGCCACTGGCTTTGGCGACCTCGCCCACGGACTGTTTGTCGTCTTTGACGAAAGGCTGTTCCAGCAGGACTTTTTCGGCAAAAAAGTTCCGCATCCGGCCGTCGACCATTTTGTCAACAATCGCTTCGGGCTTGCCTTCCTGCAACGCGGCCGCCTTGAGGATTTCCCGCTCTTTGCTGATCACATCGGCGGAGATCTCTTCCGTGGACAGGGCTGCCGGACGCATCGCGGCCACGTGCATGCAGAAGTCCTTGGCCAGTTCGTCGGTGCCGCCTTCGACCGCCATCAGCACGCCCGAGACGGTCCCCGAGTTGTGGCTGTAGCCGCCAGTTCCGCCTTCGAATCGGGCAAATCGTCCGACGTTGAAGACTTCGCGAATCCGGTTGAACATGTCGTCTTTCTGTTCGCCCAGGGTCTGGCCCGCCTTGCTGCGCGATGGCAGCGCCAGCAATTCTTCGACGGTTTTGACTTCCGGATGACCGGCCAGCTGTTCGGCCATGTCGTTGACAAAGTTGATGAATTCATCGGACTGCGTCACGGGTGCACTTTCGCACAGCAGTTCGACCATGGCTCCCGATTTGCGGTCGACGCCACAGGCGATCCCAAAACGGCCGAAAGATGTTTCGCGGTCCGAGCGTTTTGACAAAATGGCCTGGCCCCGCTTTCTGAGCAGTTCGATTGCTTTTTCCTGGTCACCGCCGGCTTCTGCCAGGGCTGACTTGCAGTCCATCAGGGGCAGTCCGGTTCGTTCTCGCAGCTGTTTGACATCGCTGGCAGTAATTTGGCTCATCGTGTTAACTTCCTTTCTGAAATCTTCAGGAACGTCTGGATTTGGGATTGTTTGCAACAGGTATGAAGAGGGAATATGAACCGGATGGGTTCATCCCTGGTTGTCGGCCGCCGGCAGGGCCCTGGTGACCGGCTGGGCCCTGGTGACCGTCCAGTTCAGCCCGGACGGGTCACCTAAAAACAGTTTGCGGCCGCCCCGGGGGGGCGATTCTGGTGGCCGCGGCGTTCGTCTCCCGATTCGGAACGGGTGCGGGAATGCGGACTGGGAGGTCAGGCCGATTCGCCAACCGCAACAGCATCCTTGTCTTTGTCTTCGACCCTCGCAGGTGGCTGGTCGGCGTCTTTGTCTTTGCGGGCCGCCAGCGACTTGCCGCCAGCGACAGCGGCATCGGCCAGGTGCGACACGATGACTTCGATGGCCCGGATACCATCGTCGTTGCCCGGGATTGGCAAATCGACATCGTCTGGATTGCAGTTAGTATCGATCAGCGCGACCGTGGTGATGCCCATCGCGCGGGCTTCGCGAATCGCATTTTTTTCCTTCATCGGGTCGATAATGACCAGACACTGCGGCAACCGGTTCATGGTCCGGATTCCGTTCAGGTTGCGATACATTTTGCGGTATTCGCGGGCCAGCGACGACTGCATCTTTTTGGAGTAGGTGTTGATTTCGTCTGTTGAACGGATTCTCTCCAGTTCTTCCAGGCGGCTCATCCGGCTGCGAATCGTGCGAAAATTGGTCAGGCAACCACCCAACCAACGCTCATTCACAAAGGGCATTCCTGCCCGCAGTGATTCCCGCTCGACAATGGATCCCGCCTGGCGTTTTGTGCCCACAAACAACACGAGGCTTCCCTCAGCCGATGTCTGCTGGACAAACTTTTTTGCCCGCAACAGTCCGCGAACTGTTTCGCGAATGTCAATCACGTGGATCTGTTCCTTGCGACCATAGATATATGGACGCATTTTCGGATTCCAGCGGCTGGCGCGATGGCCAAAGTGAACGCCAGCATCGATCAGCTGTTGTACCAGTTCATTCATACAGTCTTTCTCCTGTGTCAGCACACGCCGGGATTCCCGTGGAATCAGGCAGGACCCTTTTGAACGGCAGAGTCCGTCAGGTGCGAACAACAAATTTTTGTCTCGACCGGAATGGGACCAGCAACATGCAGCCCCGGGAAATCCCGGACAAGAATCGCCTTGAAGCCCTGAAAAGTACCATTTTTCAGACTCCTTCACAATCGGCAAAACGGCCCAAGGCCCACGATTTTCAGCGATTTTGCCGCAGCACCCGCCGTTTCGCTCATCGGAACCCGACTACAGTGCGGTCGCCACCGGGGCAGATTTACCCACCTGCCTGCCGCTGGCCATCGACGAAGGCAATTACCTGCCCACCGTTCCCGCCTGGTGTGAACCCGGGAACCAGCAACCGAACCAGTGGGATTCCGGCCGCAAGTTCAGGGAAATGCCGGTCGACCAGCCCCAGTTCGGCGGCCTCGTAAAGCGTCGCAATGTCTCCGCCGGCCTGTCCCGGGGTTTCTGGATTTCTGGGTGGCAACCAGGATTTGAGCAGTACCAGCTCGGCCGCACCCAGATCCAGCGCCAACCGGGCCGCGATCGAGTCACTCGTGAAGTCCCACGAGTGTGGCACGCCGGTCCGCGTCAGAATCCAGTCGGCCACATCAAAAAAGATGGGGGGACCGGACCCCAGGGTTTGGAGCAACGCGTTCAGGCTGGCGACAGGTTGAAATTCGGGGATCTCCCGGTGCAGGAGCTGCAGTTGCCCTGACATCGCTTCGATCGCCAGCCTGTGAGCCAATAAATCACCCAGCCCTTCGGCCGCGTCTCGCCGTCGGATTTCATCAGCCGCCGCACCGCCGCCGGTCAGGTAAACATCGCCAATTCGGTTGCACTGCGGAATGGTTCGTTCCCGCAACCACTGGACGATCCGTGAAATACCGCCCGGCGAGCGCAGCAGGTTGCCGCCAATTTTGATCACGCGAACAGAAACGGCAGTCTCGTTTTCGGGATTCGATTGCAGATTCTGCAAACCGGATGCAATTGGATATTCCTGTCCCATGAAAGATTCTGATGCCGCCAGATGGATTTTGATTGCTGCCAATGATTCTGTCGTATGCAAAACGGATGTGCCAGATCGTGATGGGGGCGAGGAGCAGGGCTTCAGGGATGGAGCCTTGAGATTCAGGGAAGTGCGGCCCGACTTCGCAGTCGCAGTTGCCCGGTCCGGCGGGAACCCTGGGACGCCCATGGGGCGCCTGTTGTTCCAGTCCGGCAGACTTTAGAATCGAATTCCGGCGTGGGCAGGCAGCAGACGGGGTCTGTACAGGCATCGCGCCGGGGATGCTGGTCCCGGATTATTAATGGGTTTTTCGGAGCAAAGACGTGCCGCAGTTCAGTATGATTATCGGGTTGTTGCTGGTTGTCGCAGGGTTTGTAGCCTATTCGGGTGCGGACAAGCAATGGTTTGGAGCGGTGGACCAGGCTGCGGTTGGGGCCGCGGACGCTCCGGCAGTCGCTGCGAATGGAGCTGACGCGGCGGCGAAAAAAACCAGTATCACGGCGCTGATTCCGGCCTTTGTGGGTTTTCCAATTCTGCTGTTGGCCACGCTGGCGTTGCAGAAGGACTGGCGCAAACACATGATGCATGCGGTTGTGACGGTGGCCCTGCTGGGGACACTGGCAGGGCTGGGGCGCGGGCTGATGAAAGTCGGATCGCTGGCCGGCGCCGAGAGTTACGAAGCGGTTCGGCCGGTTGTTTTTTCGCTGGTGTTGGGCGTGTTGTGCCTGGTCCTGCTGGTTGCCTGCATTCGGTCGTTTATTGCGGCGAGAAGGGCTGGTCAGGTGGGCGGAGCCTGAGTGGATATCCGTGCTGTCTTTTTGCCCGCAATTTTTTTATCGGTCCCCGCATGTCGCGTAACGAACGCCAGACGATTTCTTATCTGAAAAAACGCTTTGATCAGGTCGGAATGGCTCCCGACAGCCGCCACGGACAGAACTTTCTGGTCGATCTGAATCTGGTCCGGATGATTGCCGACAGCGCCGATGTGCAGGCCAGTGACGTGGTGCTGGAAGTCGGAACGGGGATGGGATCGTTGACGGCGATGCTGGCGGAGAAGGCCGCCCGGGTGGTCACCATCGAAATTGACGAACACCTGCACCAGCTGGCGCGGGAAGAACTGGAGCAGTACGAAAACGTTGAGTTGTTGCAGCTGGACGCGTTGCGAAACAAAAACAATTTTGATGACCAGGTGATGGAGGCCGTCGAGAGCGCACTGGGAAAAGTTCCAGGCGGAAGATTCAGGCTGGCGGCGAATTTGCCTTACAATATCGCGACGCCGGTCATCAGCAATCTCCTGCTGTGGCCAGTGCCGCCGGCCAGCATGACCGTCACCATCCAGAAAGAGCTGGCCGACCGGATCGTGGCTGCACCGGGAACGCGCGACTATGGATCATTGAGCGTCTGGATCCAGTGCCAGTGTCGCGCCAGTATTGTGCGGCTTATGCCTCCGTCCGTTTTCTGGCCGCGTCCCAGGGTCGACTCGGCGATCGTGCATATGGAGCTGGACCCCGTGTTGCGACAGCGGATGGGGGACACGCATTATTTTCACCAGTTTGTGAGAACGATGTTTTTTCACCGGCGAAAATTCTTGCGGAGCGTAGCGATCAGCGGTTTCCGGGACCAGCTGTCAAAACCGGAAGTCGATGAAGTCCTGCAGGCGATGGGGCTGGGGCCCGACGCCCGCACCGAGCAATTGCCAGTCGAAGAGCTGATTCGGCTGGGGGAACTGTTCCGGGCGAAACTGGCCGGAAAATCCTGAGGCCTTTTGGCCGCTCCCAACACCGTTCCTTTCAGAATTCTGCAACCATTCCGTCTTCGGCGATTCGCAACCCGGGGCAGATTTGCCGGGCGGGTGACAGATCGATTTCCGAATCGTGTTCCAGCAGCGGATTGAGATGGACCAGCCAGGTTTGCCGGGCGCCGCTCGCGGCGGCAATCCGGGCCACGGGTGACAAACAGCTGTGACCCGTCAGCGCGGCGCGATCTTCCCATCCATCCGGAAAATACGCTTCGTGCACCAGCAAGTCCAGTCCCACGATCTGATTCAGATAGTCCGCATCGGCCGACGCCGTTGTGTCAGTCACATAGGCCATCCGGTGATCCGGCCACTCCAGCCGCATTCCGAGGCATCCGCCCGGATGCTGGACCGGAAAGGCCTGCAACTGGCCGCCGCCTGCCAGGGGGACAGGTTGGACGCCAAGTGGCAGCAATTCAAAATCGGGCCGTTTGGGAAAGAGGTCTGCGGCAAAAAGATGTTCTTCGATTGCCCGATGTTTGGCCGGATCGGCGTGAACACGTACACTGTTCACGTCGCGCTCAAAGAGGATGTCGAACAGGAACGTCAGCCCGATGCAGTGATCGAGATGAACGTGCGTCAGAAAAATGTCCAGCGAAGAAGTCCGGATCAGGTCGCGCGCCCGAAAGATCCCCGTCCCGGCGTCGAGGATGATTCCGTGCTCGGGAATCATCAGGCACGCGGTGTCGCGCCGACGGTTGGGATGATAGCCGGTCGTTCCCAGAAAATGGAGTTGCATCTGACAGGCAGGCTTTCAATTCGGACCGGGAAAAACTGCAGGAACAACAATTATGGTCGTCTACGCATGAGAGTTTGACCAGCCAGGGGATAGCCGGTGACGTTTTCCGCCCCAGAACGCCGTGGCGGGTCCCGGAAGCGGCCACAACCTGTTCATTCGCTGCCGGTTTCCATCCCCAGCTGCCGCATTTTCCGGTACAGATTGCTGCGGTGCAGTCCCAGCCGTTCGGCTGCGATGGTCATGTTCCCGCCGGTGGCGCGAATGTGTCGCT
>JBGSVU010000683.1:0-8226 GCA_041752775.1 Pirellulaceae bacterium
AAACCACCAAGCGTGGTCCAGGGGCCGATCCCCTTCGTATTGCGAAGGACATTGTCGACTTTGTCCATGACCGCTCGATTTCGTTCCATCGAAGACGCATCGGGGAGTTGAACATTGACCAGGATGTAGCCCTGATCCTCAATCGGAAAGAATCCTGTCGGCAGCGACTGATACCAATAACCAGCCCCCGCAACCGTCGCCACGAAGAGGATCATCACTGCCCACGCGAACCGGACGGTGATGCGCAACATACCGACATAGACCCGCTCGCACAGTCCGTAAACCGCGTTGAATCCGCGAAAGAAGAAGTTCTTTTTCGCTGACGTGGGACGAAGCCAAAGGGCGCATTGAGCTGGTTTCAACGTGACGGCGTTGATCGCGCTGATGACGGCCGTGGCCGCGATGGTGAGCGCGAACTGTTGATACAGTTTACCCGTGATGCCGCCGAGGAACGTACTCGGGATGAACACGGCCATGAGCACGAGCGTGATACCGATGATCGGTCCAAGCACTTCATCCATCGCGAGAATGGTGGCCTCTTTAGGGGGCTTGCCCTTTTCGATGTGATGGACGGCATTCTCGACGATCACGATCGCATCATCGACGACGATACCGATGGCAAGCACCAACCCAAACAGCGTCAGAATGTTGATCGAGAAGCCAAGCGCCGCCATGGCCGCGAATGCACCGATGATGGTGACCGGCACCGTGGTTGCGGGAATCAGCACCGCTCGCCAATCCTGCAAGAAGACCAGGATGACGATCAACACCAATACGCCGGCTTCAATGAGGGTCTTGTAGACCTCGTGAATCGAGGCATCGATGAACTTCGTCGTGTCGAGCGGAAAGGTATGCTTCATCCCCTCGGGGTACTGTTTTGCGATGCGATCCATTGCCAATCGAACACGGGCGGCAACGTCAATCGCGTTTGCGCCGGGAAGTTGGTAAATGCCGATGTTGGCATTGGGATTTCCAGCCGATCGGGTGTACTGGTCATACGACTGACTGCCGAGTTCGACGCGCGCGATATCCTTCAGATAAGTAACTTTGCCCCCCGGTGCATCCTTGACGACGATGTTCTCGAATTCCGAGACATCGGTGAGTCGCCCGACGGCGGTGAGCGTGTATTGAAAGTTGAGTTCGTCAGGACTTGGCGGCTGGCCAATCTGTCCCGGCGCAACCTGCAGATTCTGTTCGCGAATCGCGCGGACGACATCCTCCGCCGTCATCCGGCGAGCATTGAGCTTCTCCGGGTCCATCCAGATACGCATGCTGTAGTTCGACGTGCCGAAGATCGTGACCTCGCCGACTCCCTCGACGCGGCTCAGTTCGTCACGCAATCGAAGCGAGGCGTAATTCGACAAGAACAAGGTGTCGTAACGATTACCTTCCGAAGTGAGCGCAACGACGAGAATGATGCTCGTCGATTGCTTCTTGACCGTAATCCCCTGGCGCTTCACTTCCTCGGGAAGCTGCGCCTCGGCAATGGCGACCCGGTTTTGCACGAGGACCTGGGCATCGTCCAGACTGGTGCCCAGTTTGAAAGTAATGGTCAATTGCATGGTCCCGTCGGAACTGGATGACGATTCCATGTAGAGCATGTCGTCAACGCCGTTCATCTCCTGCTCGATCGGCGTCGCAACGGTGTCGGCGATGACCTGAGGAGTCGCACCGGGGTAGCTGGCGCGAACCAGTACCGTCGGTGGTGCGACGTTGGGGTACTGCGAAACCGGCAACGAAAAGTAAACGATGCCGCCCACCAGCACGATCAGGAACGACAGGACCGACGCGAATATCGGTCGTTCGATAAAGAAGTGGGGAAATTTCATGGGGACTGTTTCTGGCCTGGTTGTCTTCGTCGCTGAAACCGCCGGAGTCAGGATGATTCCCGGGAAAACCACCCCCCGGCCACGCCGGTTACAGCGGTGGTTTGATGGCGGGCAGTTCGTTTTGTCCCACGGCTGCCCGTGACTGCTGGTGGTGTTGCCGTTGGGCGGGCAGCACGGTGTACTCGTCCGGCAATCCGTCGTCGACCACCTCAATCGTTCCGGCAACCGTGGCGACCCTGGCTTCGGGACGGGCCTGCAGCAGTCCTTCGATGACCAGCAATTCGTCGCCGTCCAGTCCCTTGCGAACGACCCGCAGCCCGTCGACAATCGGCCCGGGCGTGATCGGCCGACGCTCGATCTTTCCGTCGACGACGATGTAAACGAACTGGGACGACTGGTCGGTGCCGATGGCCGAATCAGGAATCAGCACTGCCCTGTGTGGGGCGCTGCCGGGAATCCGGATCCGCGCGAACATTCCGGGCAACAACAGTTTGTCGTCATTCTGGAATACGCATCGGGCCCGCATGCTGGCAGTGGCGGCATCAAAGCGGTTGTCGACAAAATCCATATGCCCCTCGTGCGGAAATCCGGTTTCATCGACCAGGCCCATGAAGACCGGATTGCGGGCATCCCGGGAGCTTTCGCGCTGGCCAGCCTGGGCCATTCGCAGGTACTTGAGTACGTCCTGTTCACTGGCATCAAACACACCGTAAATCGGATCCAGCGAAGTAATCGTCGTCAACAGCGAAGAGCCGGCGGTTCCTCCTGCAATCAGGTTGCCTTCGGTGATGTACTTGCGACTGATGCGTCCCGTGATGGGAGCGTGGATGTTGGTGTATTCCAGATTCAGCGCGGCCGCCTCGACACCCGCGGTGGCCACACCGACTCCGGCCTGGGCCGTGGCAATCGCCGCTTCGGCGGAACTGATACCAGCGTCAGCGGCTTCGTTATCCGCTTTTGCCTGAAAATAGTCCGCTTCACCTTCGTCAACCTCCTCCTGCGAAACGGCATTCTCGCGGGCCAGCGCCTGTGTTCGTTCGTAGCGGGCCAGCGCCAGTTGCAGGGCGGCATCCGACTGTCTCTTCTGCGCCCTCGCTTCGTTCAGCATGGCGGCGGCCTGCTTCAATCCGGATTCCGACTGCCGCAGCTTCGCCCTTGCCGCATTCAACTCGGCCTCAAAGGGGCGCGGGTCGATGACGAACAGCAAGTCATCCTTCTGGACAATCTGTCCTTCCTCAAAATGAGCTGACTGCAGGTAGCCGTTAACGCGGGCGCGGATCTCGACCAGGCTGACGGCTTCCAGCCGACCCGTATAGGCGTCCCATTCCACAATCTGTTTGGTGACCGGCCGGGCGACCGTGACCGAAGGGATTATCGGCGGCGGTGCCTGCGAGTTGTTGCCACTGCATCCCGACAACATCAGCAATGTCAACAGACTGCAAAGCAACTGTCGCGCGCGGCCCCTGAAGGCGCCCCCTTTAAGCCGTTTCCCGTTCACTCCATCTCCCTGATGTTTGTTGCGGCTGACAGCGGTCTCCCGCAACGCTTTTATTCTGAAAAACAAACGCCCGTCCAACAGGCACCAGAGACTTCCTGCCCGTCTCATGGAGCGCCGCCCGTCCTGTTTCGACTTTCCAGACTTCAGCGTCCTGCCGTTTGTTTCCCTGCCAGATCCGTCACACTGGTCGTGTAACCGTTCATCAAACGTTCGCCACAACCCCAAACTGACATTGCGACCTGTCAGTGGCCTGTGGGGAATACTGGCCAGTCTGGCTGGTCTTACAAGGGCCACGCCAACTTGAAACGCGCGTTTCTGCCCAAACGACCATATGGTTGTCAGAGAGTAAAACAGCTGCCCCAACTGTTCCCTGGGCAATAGAACAGTTGTCCCACCGGTTCATTCAGGAGCAGCCCAGTTGTCTCAACAGTTCATTGGACAGCAGCCCATTTGTCCCCACCTGTTCATTGGACATTACAAAACAGTAGTCCCCAACGGTCCATCCGGGTGTGGTGTAATGCCCATACGGCCACCATGTTCACCCAAAGCCAACTCGAAAGCGCCATTCACTTTGAGGCACTTTGAGGCCCCCTGCCGGTTTACCCGCCGTTCGCCTCCCCCCTCGCCGACGATCTTTCTTTCCTGCCGGCTCCGTGCGACAATGCCACAACTCGCGATTCGCATTGATGATAACAGTTGGCTTTCTGCAGGATAAAAGCCCTTGTCGTTGACGAAGACGCCTGAGTTGCCACTGGGTTCTGCCATGATGCGTGATTTCCGGATCGGTTTTTCTGTCTGTTGCTGCTGCCTGTTCCTGACGTTGTCGCCGGTACCGGTGTTGGCTCAAGTCGTCGTCGAACCCGCAACGGCCGCAGAAGCGGCTGCCGTCCTCGACCTGGCCGGGTTTGCATTTCTCGCGCCGGTTGAAAACAGCGGCCATGCAGTGACGGCATCCCAAAGCTACCTGGCCCGGGGAACGGTCAGCGACCTGGCAACACAACTGCGCGCCCGCCTGACCGAAACGGGATGGAAAGAACTGGACGGCGCCATGGTCACGGCCGATTACGCAAGCCTGAGCCTCCAGAAACAGAATTTTTCGATCAGCATGACCCTGGCTCCAGCTGGCGAGCCCGGACAGGTTTCCGTTTCCATCAACAATCATGGCAACGTCGATCTCAAATCATTGCCGATGCCTGCGGACGCACGGCTGGCCTATGCTTTGCCCATGTCCGTAATGCTCTTTACCGATCGCCCTGTCGCCGACACGGTCGAAGAATGCCAGCGTCTGCTCACCGCGGCGGGATGGGAGCTGTTTGGTGAGACCACCGTTTCTTTTTATGTGAAAAAGAACGCGGTCCGGTTGCAGGTGATGGTCAGTGAATCTCCGGCCCAGCAGGGCAAGACTGCGATTCAGGTCTCCAGCGAACAGCTGTCCTTCGATTTTGCAGTCCCGCCCGCGGCCCTTTCGCTGCAGTACACCGATTCGACGGGCCAGCTGTTCTATGATTCTGGCCGATCGCGGGATGAGGAACTGCAGTGGTTCATTTCCACACTTGGCGAGGCGGGCTGGAAGGCGACGACGGAGTCCCTGGTCGAGGTCGATTTTCATGAGATGATGATTTTCCGGAACGCAGCCGGCGGAATGATCGAAGTGACGTTTCAGGATGTCGAAGACAAAATTCGCGTTCTGGCCAAATTCCAGACACCCGCCCAGGCGGCCCGCGAACAGGCCGCTGCGGATGCGGCCATGGCCAAAAGACAGGAAGAGATGAAAGCCGCGGAAAACGGGAAGATGAACCCGCCCGTGGTCGAACTGCCCGCTTTTCCGGATGCCGTGATCAAGTCGCAAACGGGCAACCGGATCGAGCTGGAGACGGGTTCCGGCAAGGCCAAAGGGATTTTTAATCTGTGGCTGGAGAAGATGACTGCCCGGCAATGGTCGGTCAACAACGTGGTCGACAGCAAAGAGGTCGGCGAGTACCAGTTCACCAAAGACCAGGTGCAGATCGATGTCAGCCTGGTCGATCCCGGCTTCATCCCGGGTTCCCTGACCATCACGGCGCGGGGAGAGTTCCAGCTGAAACTGGAAGGGAAGTAGCCAGGCTTCGAACGCGAACTGGATCATTCGTTTTGGCACCTTCGTGGAGCTGTCGATTCGATACAGATTTCACCGTTAACCGCGGCATTGCTGGCACGTCTTTTGCTTTTCAATTCTTCAGTAAAAGCTTGTTCAGAGAACGGGCGGCGGCCCTGAATACGCCGGGTTGCGAGATTGCGTTGCTCGCAAACTGTCGCCTGCAGCATTTCCCCAGCCGGCCTCAGTCGAAAGCCTGAACCGTGCGAAACTGCGCGACGCCCACCCTGCAGGGCCATAAAAACCGGCCGGAAATCCAGTTTTTGGCAATGCTGCAGAAATCCTGACCGCCTGGAGAATGTAACCATGAAACCGCCCCATTCGGGAAAGAAATTCGAGGCCACAACGATCGCACCGGTAATGGTCGGGGGCTTTATCATGTTGTTGGCCGGTGCGGTCGGGCTGTTCTGGTGGCCTTTGGGTGTGGTTCTGTTGTTTGTCGGGCTGCTCGTTATCGGGTTGTCATTCCTCGGTAAAAAGGCCGTTGACGCAATTGATGAATCTGAACCCGCGAGTGAGACCGGCAGCCGGTCGAGCCGCTCGAAAACGGAATGAAGCGCATGGCGGGCCAGCCAGCGAAAGTGTTTCTGGGGGCGGCTGATACGATCCTAATGGTTGGCAGTGGTTCAAACTGGCCGTTCGCCTGCCAGCGTTTCTGCGTTTCGCCGCTGCGCGCAGAGCGGGTCTGGGTTTCAAACTGATTGCCAGTCGGTAACCCCAGTTAAACCGGATGGGGCACTGACGCCTGTCAGATCATTCGCCGTTTCCATCGTTTTCAGGGTTTTCACTTGTCTGGTGCCGGAGGTGTTCCCATGAAATCAGCAAGACTCCCGTGAACACAATTGCAAACCCGGTCAGATGCAGCCAGCGGAAAGTCTCACCCAGCAAGACGTACGAGAGCACCAGCGCGGAAACTGGCATCACACCCATAAATCCGGCAGCCACGGATCCCTGGGATTTTGCGACGCCCGAGTACCACAGCCATGTTCCGAGTGCCAACGTGCCCGCCCCATACCACACGAGTGCCATCCAGGCACCTGCCGAAACCTGGTCGGTCTGAAGACTGCTCCACTGCCACCATGCAAACGGCAGGAACAGTGGAAGGCTGATGGCCGCGGCCAGAAACGCAGCGACGACCGGATCGATATTGTCCGAAACCTTCTTGCCGACGATCGTATACACCGCCTCGCAGCAGACCGCCGCGAACACCATCAGAATTCCCGGCCCCAGCAGGCTGACACCCGCGGCATCCTGATTCTCCATACCACCGTCGCCGGAACCCAGATGGAGTACGAGTACACCCAGGACGGCCAGGCCGATCGCGACCAGTTTTCGCCAGGTTGCCTTTTCCCCCAGCAGCAGCATCGCCCCGCAGGCGGTCACTGCGGGAGCTGTTGACATCACGATGGCGCCCACAACGCCGCTGACCATCTGCATGCCGTACAGCATCAGGACCGTGAATCCGAACATGCCGAACAGGGCGATCAGGCCGGTATGGAACCAGTCCCGGCCCGTCAGTTGGGTCAGGCGGGTTGTTCGGGTCAGCAGCACGGCAGGCAAAAGCGCAAGGACACCGATGGCGATTCGCAATCCGCTGGCGACAAACACGGGCATGGCTTCGGTCAGCATTTTGCTGACCGGCGTTGCGGAACCAAACGCGATCATCCCCAGTGTCAGCTGGGCAAACACCAGCCCGCTGCCCATCTGGTGAGACGTCGCCGGGCGGTTCGTCGCCTCGTGGTTCGTCGCTTCGGGATTTGGCTTCGGCGGGGAATCGCTCAACTGATCGTCTTTCTGAAAAACAAATCCGGAACGGCGCACTGGCCGGGCATTCGGCTGATTCTCAATGGTGTCGCAGAGCCCTGATCAATTCTTCCCTCG
Organism: Pirellulaceae bacterium; assembly: GCA_041752775.1. GTDB lineage: Bacteria > Planctomycetota > Planctomycetia > Pirellulales > Pirellulaceae > BJ22. The sequence continues at coordinate 7,343 of JBGSVU010000683.1, forward strand.
TCATCCCTTCGTCACGCAACGCTTCATACTGCGCGTCATCCATGAGGTTGGGCTGGTGCTTGATTGCGTTTTCCGTTTTCCTGAATTCCGGCCAGTGGAACGACCCGAAAACGGGTTGCAAATTTCGTACCAGAGAAATGAGGGCCTTTCCAATGCTGCCGCCATGCGACGACTCCCAAATTGGCAACTATAGTTTTGATGACAGCCAGTCATTGATCCGCTGTTGAACTTTGTTTGCAGGCAGAAACTCCTGCTCAAGTCTTCCCTCGCGTTCGCCCAGCAAACGGCGATACAATGCCGCCTCTGCCCCGGTAAGTCCGTCGGGAACCAGGGTGCCTGCCACAACGGACTCGCAAACGGCTGCCTGCCTGAACTCTTCAAAATCACTTTCTGTCATTAGCAGGGAATCGAGATGGGGAATGGCTGTTCGGGCTTTCGCCAAAAACTGTAGCCCCCAGGTATCGATGTCACCCCAATAGGCAACTTTTTTCGTGTCCAGCCACTGGCCTTCAGTCCAGCTCAAGTCAAATCCGGCTCCCAGCACGGCAACGGTATCCTGGACTTCGGAAAGGTGATGTTGGCAAGATTCGTTTTCAATGATCAGCAGGCGACTTCCCGGGAGGCCCGCTTTCCTCAATTCCGACGAACGTACCCGCATCTTTTTGAACTGCAGAAGCGAGCCGTCCAGATCCACGACCAGCAACCAGTGGTCACCGTCCTGAAAGGCGCCGAGGAAATTCTGCAGTCCGATGACGCTTGCCTCGCCGTCGAATCGGACATCCAGCAGCGCGGTAACCAGCCTTGCATGGCGCTCGAAAAACTTCGTGTCGATTCCTTCCAGTGAAATCGTACGCAGGGGTTGCCCCTGGGCGCAGCCGGGTGTG